>NMQN01000756.1 GCA_003575245.1 Candidatus Atribacteria bacterium 1244-E10-H5-B2
TTCATTAAGGTCTTTTATAGTCGCCTCTGCCCGTGAGAGTGTATATTGTGGTTCAATATAATCCACATCAGATTTGGGTGGCTCTGTAAAAGACGGAGATGATTTAGGTGGTTTAGTAAAAGTTGGAGTCGTCTTTTTTGGCTCTGTAAAATTTGGCATATTGTCACCTCATTTGACATTTTAAAAAGTAAACTTTAATTTTTTTGATTTTTCGATTTTAGGTTCAATAAATTTTAATTTTTTACTCTCCGGTATAGTTATTTTAAGTGGAACTTTTTTCTTTTCTTCTTTTTCTATCTTTTTATAAAAGAATAAATCCTTTAAATCTTTCTCACCATTCCACACTGCTATAAAATCTCTCCAAGCTAATGATCCAGGAATAAAAGCAGTCCAGGAATACTGTATTTGTCTTTTTGCTCTCTGCCTTTGCCAATCTGATGTCGCAGTTGCATAATTATAAAGACCCAAAGCAACCTGTCCTGCTGGTGATATATAGGTCGGTAAAACCCCTATAAGAAAACTCCTTCTATACCCTAAACTTACTAATATCGCTCCACCTAAAATTACGTATTTTAAATAATTAACTCTATATGACCAGGGTAATTTTTGACCATAACCCGTTTCTCCTTTTATTCCCCGGTAGATCGCCTCTCTGGTAAATTTAGTAAAATAATTCATCCACCAACTCTGTAAACGAGTTAAAGGGACTAACGCTTTATGTCTGAATACCTCAGGCATACCCATAGGGATATATTGATATTGAGTAGCACCTGCACCATATTCCATCTCTTTTAATAATTTCTCTTTTTCGCTTGGAAACAAATAATCTCTCGGAGTATCTTTAGTCCTACTCGGATCAGCCATACTATACTCAGTCCCAAAATATTTAGGATTTTTTACCAAATTCAAAGTACTCCAATAAGATGCTTTCATTCCTTTTGCAGCATTAAAAATCGCTACTACACCATAAGGACCAAGCCAGATTTTCTCTAATTTGCCCATCAAATTTGTAGGTAATTCTTCAAAACCAGTATAAGATTTTAAAAATAAACTTTCGCTCAATAATCCTTTTAAATTTTTATCAATGGAAGCCGGTAAAAATGATTTTAGAGTTGCCTTTACTCCATATAAAGCTAAATCTTGCACAAACTGAAAAAGATTCCTGATTATCTGTCGAGGCACCCAACCCATCACTCCTGATATAGTTACTCTTCCCCCAAATTGGAATAGATGAGTAATCGGTTTTCTTCCTATACTCCTACCGAAAGGAGATAAAACTTTATTAAACAACCCCTTCAGTCCAGTCTGTGTGACCAATCTATTCAAGCCTGCATCGGTTTCTGTTTCTTGACCTTTCATTACTTGATTAACATAATCAACTAACCATTTTTTGGTAGAAGCCGGCATCGCCCTGGTCTCGTCATAAGCCTTCTTATCTTCTGCTGATAAATTTTTATATATTGGTAGATCTTTAGAAATAGCATTCAATTGTTCACTTAGGAATTTTGCCGGTTGGGCCAAATGAATTTCCTTTAATCCATACCAAAGCATAGACCTTGTGACCGCTCTTAAATCTTTGCTCCATAGATCCACTAGATCATCAGAAAGTTTCCTCTGAAATTCCATTGGGTTAAATATCTTCTTGCCTACCATTTTCTCTGCCCAGTATTTTAAATTCTGTGGAAATGGATATTTACCCTCTAACATCTCCCTGGCCATACCATCTGCAGTATGTCTAAAATAGGCTTTCCTATATTTTATTGGTGGCAAATCTACACTCTCCCTTACTTCGTTCTCTCTATTTATTAAATCTCTGCTCAGGCTTCTAAACCAATTGAAAACATCTTTTAAACCTTGTTCCAATTTGACTGGAGCTTCCTCATATTTATCAACTAATTCTGCCATATTGCTTTCTGCTTTGGTGGGGATATTTTTTAGAACTGATTTTAACTTTTCTCCCGCCGGAGTTTCGGCAATCTTATTTAGTTTATTGATAATCCGATCCGCTGTTTTACTACTGTCTCTGAATTCTAAATCAAATTTTTGTTTACCTATTTCATAAGGTTCGACCAATGGTTTGATGCCGAGCATTTCAGCATAATAAGTTTGTGGGGTCAGATATCTTAATGGTGTCGGTTCTCTATATTTTCTCTTAAAAAAGTCTTGCAATACTAATTTGGTAGTTCTGGGAATTGTCGGTGGAATTAATTCACCTTTTTTGCCTATTCTTGGTTCTGGAAGTCTATTTAGAGAATCAATAAATATTTCTGCTTCATCTTCTGTCATCTTCTTTATTGATGTTTTGCCGGTAAATGCTTTGGCTAAAGATCTATATTGTGGTTTCATCTTGCCTTTAGGGCTAATCATAGCTTTGCTATTAGCGATAGCGTGGGCTTTTTTAATTTGTTTTGGTGTGGCCATTCCAATTTCTGGCTTTACTTCTACCTCAGGTTTAACTTCAGGTTTGGGTACAGGTTTTTCTATAATTGGTTCAACTTTGGGTATTTCAGGTTTCCCCTCTTTGATTATTTCTAATGCTTTTCCGAAGGTCTTCTCATGGATAATTTTTGGAGTGGGAATTTCCCCTTTTTTTTGCATTTCTTGAATAAATTTATCTTGCCCAAGAGCATACGTTAAATTTACATAAAACTCATTACCATATTTTTTGTAAGTTTCACTAGCTAACTTTCCACCTGTTGTTATTTTTCCGGTTACAATATCACTTTTAAAATCATTAAAAAATTCCTTAACTAATCCTTTATCTCCCTTTACATATAATTTATCAATTATAAGTTCATCCTTAGGTTTTTCTATAACTGGTTTTGTGGGTTCCACTTCAGGAATTAATTTAGCTAGTTCAGGACCCAACTTTGCAGCTATAGCAGGTGAAGCAACACTTAAATTCTGCCACACCTGTGAGACTAATTCAGGTTTAGCTAAGGATAATTCTCTGGCTATATCAGCAGTGACTTTACCTGCTTTAATTAAACTTTTGACTATCTCATCAGCAGGGAGTCCAGCATATAATCTACCTCCGAAGATATTGACCTGTTGAGGAAAGCTAAGTCCACCTGTTCTCTCCACAATCTTTTCGAGCATTTCCCTGGCAGCAGTACCCCTTCCACTTGTCTTGAAGAAGACATTTAACTGTTTCATTATTGCAAAATCATTATCACTTAAAGTAGCTTTAAACTTTCCTGTCTCCGTGATATAAGCAGCCCTTGCTCTTGCTAACACACCTTTTAATTCTTCAGCACTTATTACTTTGCCTTTAACTTTAAACCCAGAAGTAACAGCAGCATTGACTAATTGCCATGCCATCCCTATACCCACAGAAATCATAGAGACATTCTCAATCCATTGTTCACCTTTTGCAAACATATGGGGAGCTAATTCATTATATCGCTTACGCAATTCTATAAGATCTGGAGACTGACCTTCCCCCTTTAAGAAGGCTATTTTATCTTTAGATTCTTTTAGTTCCCTAAACCATAACTTAAAAGATTCAAAATTAATCTTATGTAACTCCATCATCTTTGGATCTTGGAAAAGAGGGCTAGGTTCCTCTACAGGTTTCGCAAGGGGAACGCCTGCTTTAGCACCTAAACCTAAACCTATACCAGCAGTAAATTTTAATTTGGTAGGCTCAGGAATTTCATATTTAGGTAATTCACCTATGCCTCTGATCCTCTGTTCCCAGCCAGGCTTTGATTCCTCTTCTTTTTCTTCTTCTTCATCAAATAAAAATTTTAATCTTGTCATTTTTCACCTTATCTATAGATGGATTTATATTGTCCCTTCTGTATGCCCCATCCCCAGAAACCTTCACCTAATCCTACTTTTTCAATTTCTTTCAGTGGTTTTAATTCTGGAAATTGGCTAATATCTATACCTAGTTTTTCCAACATAGCTCTATATTTCATATAATCTTCTCTCAATCTTTCATAAATTTCTTCTACTGGTTGTTCACCTTCAAATTCGACCCCTACTTCCTTTTCGGTCAGAGTTCCTTTTTTTAGCCATCCCCTCTCATCAATAATATTTCCGATAGCTGTCTTGATATTATCGAGATAAGGTATCTGACTTTCAGCCCAAAATCTGTCTAAATCATCTATACCTAAAGCTTTTTCGTCATATTTATCGGCATAATTTTTATATATTCTTTGGGCATCTTTAACTGTATCTGCATCAGATATAGCCCTCCTTATATTCTCTGTCGAAGTTGGAGCGGGGGTTGGTTCTGTTACAGGTGTTACCGGTTCTTTCAAGGATCTTTGGGTTATAGCAGATAGGTCTATATCAGGAAATTGCTTCTGCAATCCTGCCCTTATCTTCTCAAATGTTTCTGGTGAAGCAGTCTGAGCAAATTTAGATAAGTAATCAGCTGCACCTTTATAATCGGTAATTTTCGGTGCCTCAGGTGCTTCCGGTGGTAATTCCTCAAATCCTCGTTCTTTCCACATTGTTCTCCCCATAGCTTCACCAGTTTTGCCACCAGTTTGTTTTAAGATATTGCCTTGCTGAATATATCTCATAGTGTCTTTAGATAAAATAGTTTCTACACCTTCTACGGGAAAACCCACATTTAACATAAAATCCCTATACGCTGCTGCTTGTTCGGCTTTCATTTTTGCTTCTTCTCTATTTCCCTGATTTATGTCAGACATCCAACCTTTCATGATATTCATATATTCGTGTCCAAGTGCCGAAGAAGCTGAAAGTATGTCTATCTGTTCTCCATAAGATAAATTTCCGTTGGAAGTGTACTCGTCAAGTTTGCCTTGAAACATAGAAATAGCATTTTTCCATTCTTCTTCTTCTTTCTCAATCTTTTTACGTTCTTCTTTTTTCCATTTCATTTCTTGTATCTGTGGAAAT
>NMQN01000459.1 GCA_003575245.1 Candidatus Atribacteria bacterium 1244-E10-H5-B2
TGAATCCGGAGAACACGCAAGGCAGGGGGGCGGGGGTAGTCGGAAAAATATCTCAATAATATCTCCTGTTAGCCCTGTCCAATTCATAACGCATGGTGCTTTCAGATAAATCATATAATTTCAAAAATGTTAATAGGGGCGCAAATATGGGGGGTATACGCATGGGAGGCTCTTATCTATGCCTTAACAAAGGGTCTTATCTATAAGGTTTTTCGATTTTTCCTTCAGGTAAAAGAATAGTTGGTTTTCCGACTATTCGTCTCGGTAATTTAAAATATTTATGTAACCATTCAAATCCAGTATCTTTATTAATACCTATATCGTTACAATATCCTTCAATAAAATTCTGTTAATGCTTCTGCTCCCATTTCCCTAACTTTTTTAAATAAATTATTACATTAAAAAATAACCTGTCCATAGGGATTTACAGATATAGAGTAAAAAACATAGGGTATAGTAAGGGGTCGATGCTTGGTAAGCAGATAATAGGGGTAAAAAGGCATTGGGAAGGCAAATTTCAGGAAGTTAAAGCAGTTAAAGCACCTCTTAGATAACCTATAAACCGTCAAACTACTTTGATGGTTTTTTAATCTTCCAAGGAAAATGTCCAAAATGAGATGTTTCTTTTTCTGCTTTTTGTAGATTCCAGATGTTATATAGGAATGGCTTTTCTTTTGAATAACCTGGATCATCGTTTTTTAGATTCCAACTTTTATCGATTTTTCCAGCTATGGAATTCTCGATATTTTTCATAATATCACTTATTGAACTTTGTTTTTTTTCGTCACCCAACAATTCTTTGGCAATACTCTTTTGTGTATTCCATGCCCTTAGATATAATTCAATTACCTTATGTTCTAATTCCTTTTTTGCATTTTCTCTTTGCGTAATAGTCCAGTTATAAATAGATCTTTCACCAACTGATATTGTATCGGCAATTTCCTGTTCACTCATTAGCCCATACATTTCTCTTGCAAATTTCTTAGATTAATTATATTAACAGAAATTTCATCATATCCTAATTTTTCAAGATGACACTACTGTAATCTTGCTTTCTTCACTTCTTCACTAACTACCAGTTTGATCTCCAGGGTACCCCTAAAAACGACGTCAGGTATCTTTATTGAGGGTTCACAGGTATAAAACAGGCTATCGGCAATCATACCTTAATACACCTTTTTAGCTAAAATACCAGGGTGAATGCTCCCCGCTCTGCAAGCAAAACGGGGCTTCTAAGCTCTAATGAGCTAAGCTCTGCATTCCCAGAGCTAAAATATTATAGGAGGCGTTTAAATCTCGATGAATATGCAAACCACAGACAGGACATTTATGCCAGCGGGTAGACAAGTCTTTTTTAACCATAATTCCGCATTGGCTGCATCTTTGGCTTGTGCCTCTGGGGTCTATTGCTATAATTTTTCTCCCAGCATCTTCCGCTTTGAAGAAAAGTTGTTGAGCAAATTGAGACCAGGCAACGTCGGCAATGCTTTTATTAAGTTTGTGACCAAAAACTTTAGTATGATTACTCATCATATTTTTAACTTTAAGTTTTTCTATGCAAATAATACCAAATTTATTAATAATTTTTCGAGCCTCCTGGTGAGTGAAATTATGCCGTCTATTAGAAATTCTTTCGTAGATACGAATTACAACTTTTTTAACATTTTTTCTTTTAAGAGAACCTTTCTCCTCTTTAGACAATTTTCTTTGGGCTTTAGTAAGGGCTTTCTCGTCAGTCTTAAAAAAACGAGGATTAGCAACTTTTTCTTTAGTAGAAAGGGTAGCAAAAGTTTCGAGACCAACGTCTATTCCGACTGCCTTATTGCTCTTTCTCAAAGGTTTTGGTTCATAATCAACAGATATACAAATATACCATTTGTCAGCTTGCTTCCTAATGGTGCAAGTTTTAATAGTGCCTTCAATGGGACGATGAAACTTAACTTTAATAGAACCAATTTTAGAAAGTTTAATCATATTATTAATTATTCTAAACCCCGTTTGGGGGAAAGTAAAAGAATCATACCTATCAAATCCCTTGAACCTTGGATAGCCGGGCTTTTCTTTAGCCTTAACACGGCGGAAAAAAGCTTTAAAGGCGAGGTCAATTCTTATTGCCACGTTTTGCAAAACCTGAGAATGTATATTATTAAGTTCTGGTCTTCCTTTTTTCAATTTAACGATAGAAATGGCTTGAGAATAGTAATTGAGAGATTTATTTTCCTGTTCATAGGAATTTTTACGTTCCTCCAAAAAATGGTTATAGAGCCAGCGACATTCAAAAAGCCATTGGTTCATTATGGTTATTTGTTTTTTGGTAGGGAAGACCCTATATTTATAAGTTTTAAGCATATACATATTACATATTATTTTTACTTAAATGTCAAAGAGCAATTCATCCCCGCAGTAAACTACATATACGCTATATATAGGGTTTTGGGTTAAAAAATAGGAAAATAGCAATATAGCAAGTTTTATAAATCGCTGTAAACGTTATAAATGAAGGGTTATAGGATTACATAGTCCGATAAATTATATTTATGTAAAGTAGATTGGAAGGATATTATATAGGTTGAAAAAATTTTATATCTTTTCTACTTGCTTTATATGTTTAGATGTGCTAAAATAATATACATCAAATATAAAGGGGGGATTTAGAGATTATGAAGAAGATCCAAACGATTAAGATAGGACGGAAACAATTTTATAATGTAGAAATGCTATCAAAGATGTTATCTATACCAGTAGAGACAGTCAGGGCTTATATAAGAAGGAACCGGCTTCGAGCAATAAAGGTCGGGAAGCGTTATTTGGTATCAGAAGAAAACTTGCAGAGATTTTTAGATGGCGGGGAGCAGGTTCGGGAGATACCAAAAAATAAAGAAAGTGATAAATAATGAATATACGATTACCAATTAAACTGAAACCAGGCGGTCAAAAAAAGGGAGCGAAGGAAGGGTATATAGATTCATTACGAGTATTTGCAGAGGATATAAAGGAAACACAAAGGGGGATAGACTTTCAAATGAGTGCCAGGGGTTGGTGCTATATCATGGAACAGTTTGGCTTGGAAAAAAGTGATTTTGAAAGGGGGCAGATATGGATTAATGAGTGCCGGTTCTACGGATTTTTGGAACCGGGTTTTATCCTGGAAGATGAAAGCCACGAAGTTGAAGGACAAAGTGATGAAAGTGAATCGGTAGAAGACTTTGTCGAAGGTCAATATGATATGTGGCAAACTGCAGAAGAGTATTATACAGATTCCTGGCAACTTTATGACGGTATAAGTTTTTGGGAAGACAAAGATTGCTACCTCCAATTATTGGTTGAGAAAGTCGATCTAAAATCATTATTCAAGGGGATTTGTAACAAGTATAAGATACCAATGGCAAATTTGCATGGTTGGGGGAGTTTAGAGCAAAAAGCAGTGATGGCAGAAAACTTCCGAAGAGCAGAGGAAGAAGGCAAAGAACCGGTACTATTAGTCTGTTGTGATTTCGACCCGCCAGGTTTGTGTATAAGTGAAGTTTTAGAGGATTGGTTCGAGAAATATAGTACTTTTACCGGCTGGAATCCTATAAATCTCAAAGTCGAACGTATTGGCTTAGCTTATAACTTCATTCAAGATAATCACCTCACTTGGGTAGACAATCTACTAACTGCCTCTGGGAAAGATATGAGTAGTCCCCACCATGAATTCTATAAGAAAAATATCTACCATGTCCGTGAATATATTGCCAAATATGGGGTAAGAAAATGTGAAGCTAATGCCATAGTAATTGTCCCGGAACTAGGGCGAAAGATGCTCCAGGATTTTATAGATAAGTGGTTGGGGGAAGATTCCTATAAGGATTATTTATCAGCTTTAGAGACTGGACGATCAAGGGCAAAAGAATTAGTTGAGGAAAGGTCAAATAACGAGTAGAAATGAGTACCAGATGTTTAATAACTTCTTCTGTAGTGTGTAGAGATCATTATGGAATAGATACTATCGAAATAAAAAGAGGGAAGGGAGAGAAAAATGAATAACGAAAATTGCTATGGCTGCATAAATTTAAGGCAGTTTAGCAAAAAGGAACAAGAGGAGAGTATGGAAGTTTGGAGAAAAGCTAAAAAAAGTGGGGCTTTAAGGTGTCTTGCAGATACCAATCCCCATATTGCAGAATGTATGTGCGAGGAAAGTGATTTTAAAAGTTATATGACTGGAACTTATATATGTCGTTTTGATAACTGTCCACACTATAAACTGGGAGAGAAAAGCAAAGAACAAGTCTACGAAGAATTTAAAGAAACTGGATTTTACGGGGAGCTTGAAAAAGAGCATAGAGATGGAACAAAACTCATTGTCTCACATAGCCCTGAATATAGTACAAAAAGTCTTGCTATCCCGGTAGGAGTATTAGAGAAAGAAGGGATTCTAAAGATAGACTTAAAGCAAGCAAATAAAGAAAGGAGAGAATAATGGATAAGGAAACAAAAAAGAGGGAAGAAGAACTTTTTTTGAGACAGAGTTTACAAATTGTCTGTGGTCATAGAAACAGGATAGTGGAAAGGGAATTTAAAGGAAGGTGATAAATAAATGCCCAGATACTTATGCCCTAAATGTAAGGGTATATTTTGTGGCTGGAGCGTGAAATACAAATATGAAGGTAGGTGCCCTGATTGCGGTAGTGAACTTCAAGAGGTCTATTCTAATAATCAGACCAAGAATAAGAAATTCCAGAGAGATCTAACTATTAAAGTATTAAAGACCCGCAAGAGCTTAAGAAGTGGGAATTTATAAGGGGAATAATGATAGATAAAAGATTAGAACGAGCCTTAAAATGGGGTAGAAAAAATAGGTCGGAGACAGACCGGTTAGATAAATTTAACCGG
>NMQN01000302.1 GCA_003575245.1 Candidatus Atribacteria bacterium 1244-E10-H5-B2
TTATAAGCTAAGCCAATACGTTCGACTTTAAGATTTGCAGGATCCCAGCCAGTAAAAGTGCTATATTTTTTAAACCAATCCTCTAAAACTTCACTTATACATAAGCCCGGTGGGTCAAAATCACAACAGACTAATAGTACTGGTTCTTTGCCTTCTTCTCCTGCTAACTGGAAGTTCCTCGCCATTACTGCCTTTTGTTCTAAACTCCCCCAACCATGTAGATTCGCCATTGGTATTTTATATTTACTACAAATATCCGAGAAGAGTGATTTTAGATCGACCTTTTCAACTAGTAATTGTAAGTAGCAATCTTTATCTTCCCAAAAACTTATACCATCATACCGCCGATAGGAAGAATGAAAATAACTTCCTGCAGTTTGCCACATAGAATATTGACCTTCGACAAATTCTTCTATTGATTCACTTTCATCATTTTGTCCTCTAACTTCGTGGCTTTCATCTTCCAGGATAAAACCCGGTTCCAAAAATCCGTAGAACCGACACTCATTAATCCATATCTGTCCCCTTTCAAAATCACTTTTTTTCAAGCCAAATTGTTCCATGATATAGCACCAACCCCTTGCGCTCATCTGAAAATCTATCCCTCTTTGCATTTCTTTTAAGTCTTCTGAGAATGCCTGCAATGAATTTATGTATTCTTCTTCTGCTCCCTTTTTTTGACCGCCTTTCTTCCGCATAATCGGAAGTCGTATACCCATTATTTCACTCCTTTTTTATTTAGCACTTTAAATTTTTTGCCATCCTAAAACGTTCACTTCCTCTTTTTTAGAAGGGTATATCATCTTCTCCTATGTATCCCCTTTCTCCTCCTGGTCCGAGATCGTTTCTGAATCTATTGAAATATCCGTATAGACCCCTAAACCCCCCTTTTTCATAAAGATTAACCATTCTTTTCGCTCTTATCGCTGTTTCTACCGCTTTACGTTTTCTATATATTTCGCACCCATAAAAATCCAGTTCTCTCCCTTTTTTTTCCAGCTCCTCAATGGTTAATTTCCCCAATTCTTCAATCTCTTCAATCGATTCTTTTTCTTTAAGTTCTTTCATCTTTTTTATCTCCTTTTTTTAATTTTAGGATTGTCGCTATAGCCCCAGAATCTACCATTAGCACCAATCAATATTTTGCAGTTTGCGGCAGAGGAATAAGCATCATAATGAGAAGCATCGATCCAAAGTAATTTTCCTCTGTTAGTAATATAATTTGGTCTTTCGATATTAGGGTTAATTTTCATTTTCTCACCTCTTTTCTAAATATCACTTAAATTGAACAAAAAACTTATGTTCGCCCTATCACCTCTTCCCCTAACTAATGATTTCCTTCTTAAGAAGAAGCAACCTGGAGCCTATTAGGGGGCCCTCTAAGTCCCTCTAAAGCTACTCTGGCCAGTTTAGCAATCCTTTGGTTAACTCTTTTTCTTTCCTCAGGGGTATATATATCTTTTTTTGGTATATATCTTTGGTAAAGCCCGTCATAATCTTCTTCCGAATTATCCTTATTATTCTTGCTTCCGTATTTACTATAAGAAGTCTTTATATATGGGTTAGTCTCTGTCTTAGTAACTAAATGCGGATTTGTTATTTTCTTAGTAAATGCGGATTTGTCATTTACTAAGTAAATACGGGTTAGCCTTTCTTCCAAATAATTAGCATTAATATCATACCAAGTTACACCTTGGCTATCCCGGAAGTAAATAATAAAGGCTTCTTCTTTTTTTATACTATTATCAGTCTTGCCCAACTTGAAGCCTATTTTTTTTATAGCAGTATCAAACTCTCTCATAGTGAAATATAATTCCTCACACCAGGAATCGCCCTCGACATATAGAGCATGATTACATTTATCCCTAAACTTATAAAATCTCTTTCTACCATTTTTTTCCCACCAATATAGAGCCTGTTGCAGAAGAATCGTAGATGTTACACCCCCGGTGATTTTATTCAATGAACCCCGGTAAAGTGTTAAACTTCTATCCTCTGCAATAATCCTCAGAATATCTACTTTTAAATTTTCAGTCATTTGGATCATCTCCTTCCTTTATTTTTTTAAACTTGACTTTTTTAGTCAGCTTATGTATAATATAAAAAATGCTTTTAGGGTCTTCCCCTACTAGCCATTTTCGTATATATAAAAAAGCTCTCTTGTCGGGGGGCTTTTTTATTTTATTCTCCGGCCACCTCGCCTAATTTGACGAAGGGGTAAACAATTGTTCCTGATTTCAAAGTCAAGCTAGAATTCGATGCAGTTTGTCCATCTAACCTAGCTATCATGCGAAAAACTGTCTGATTTTGTCTAAATTTGAAATCCCTACTTGTCTCCAATCTGAGACCTTCTTTTAAAACGATCAAATATTGCGAGAAATCTGCCAATAATAAACAACCTGCACTTCCCAAAGCGGGTAAATGTTCGGTGAAAATTACGGGTCGATAAAGCATATTGAATTTCCCTGCTGCACCAGTTAGTACAGGGAAATAAACTCCGGCGGTTCCAACCTTCAAAGACAATTTCAGAAGTTCGGGGATGGTTGAAATCTCCGCTAACCATACCGAATTTTTAAAACTACCTGGCATTAGCTTTCCAAGCATACCGCACAAATTTTCATAACAAACTGTGCTAGCGTCCTGGCCTGATTCTGCCGCCTGTTCACCACAAGCATTTGATTGTAAAATACCTGAGGGCTGACCTCCACCAGTACCATTTAAGAAGGCATTATCAAAACGCCATTTTAAGTTTTGATGGAAAAGCTTCCCAACTAAATCGCTGATAGGAACAAATGAATCTTCCAGCAAAATATCTGAAGTCTCCGTATAAGCATATAGCTCATTAACTTTCATTTCAACCTGTCTGAGCGTCGGCTGAGATTTAGTTTTAGTTCCGCCTTCCGTACCCCAATATGAGACTATCCCGGCTACTTCAAAACTAGAGTGATCTGTGTCCGCTGTCGCCGGTATAGTTAAGCTATTTCCACGACCTTTTCTCAATCCATAAACCATTGCTCTAGGTCTTACAATTTCATCTTCCAAATTGGCGTCGAGAACCCTTTTTTCCATTTCGGCAGGAAGAAGAAAACCCCCCTCTGAGCCAACGCCTTCTGACATATCACGTAGTCTCACATCCGGAGATAGACTCATATTCTTGACCGCCATAATATAATCATCTAGACTATTAAAGCCACCATCGGAGAGGGTTGCGTCTTTTTCATTACCAAAGATTTGGTTATAACTTTTATTGAAACCTGCCTTATTTTTGTTAAAGGAACCATCGTTGTCATCTTCCGAAGAAACAAACATTTTATTCGGTTGCTTTTCCATTAATTCCTTATACTGGTCGCTATCCTTGAATGCCTTCCCTAGTGCATCCCGGAAGCCTTTTTGCATTTCCTCATTTATAATTTCTGCAAATTCTGCTTTTAACATTTTTTTATCACCTACTTTTTGATTGATTTAGCGTCAAATTCGCCGATTTATCAATCTCCGTAGGTGAATTTCCACCAACTGATTGCTCTTACGGATCAATTATTCGCTATTTTTTATTTTCAAGTTTCGAAATTTGGGGGCAGCAGTTAACGCCAGAAAACCTACTACCCCCTTACTACAAATTGAAGTTTAGTTGTCAGCTCCATAGTTGCCTGACAGATCGTATACTGCAGCTATGACTTCTCAAGAAAGAAATTGATATAGCCGAGAGCAAAGAATACCAGATGTTAAGGGGAACAAAGAAAACCCTCATATCTAGTGGGGAGACCCTCAGCTCCAGACATAAGCCCCCCTACCTAAATTTTTACTAAATTTTTCCTGGTTTCGGCAGTTTTTTTAAGGCGGTTGGCAATTTTCTCCGGGATAACTTCTTGTCCCTTTTCGTTCAGTTCCCGGATAACATCTTTAATGCAAGGCACGAGCATAGTATCAACATATTCATTAAATAACAATTCCACCATTTTATTGACTGTTTCCACTAGCTTTTTATCAGACAAATCTCTGATAGTTGCGCAAAGTAAAAAATCCGAAAGATTTTTCTCGCTTACCCAAAATCGTTGCCCCACTTTAACAGAAGAAATTTTTTCTTTTCTTAGATAATCTCTAACTGCCCCCTTTGATATATCTAAAATATCTGATAGGTTTTCCACATTATAGAATTTTATTCCCTTCATAGTTTTTGAAGGCATTACCTTCTTAATCATTGTCAAACACCCCTCTAAAATCGACATTGTCATACATAATCTAACACTTAATAACTTAAAAGTCAAATCTTTTTTTACCTTTAAATTTGATGGTAAGTTTCCGGCAATATATGGCTCCGGCCAATATCATCAAAATCATCGTCGTCTTCTCCGGCAAACCACCTACGCTGTTGTTCTTCCCTCGCCTCTGCTTCCTCTTTTTCTGTCATTTTTTCGGGTTCATCTAATGATCTGACCCGTGGTCTACTGGTGTCTAAATTTACCGCCTTCACACTGGCCATGGCCAAAGAAATCGCCAGATCAATCCGATCACTCTGTTTGGATTTGATAAGTCTAAAGCCTCTTGCACTCTCTTTGGCGATACTTTTTAGTATGTGACCCCGGACTTCTTTATCCCTGTAAACTACTAAATTACGCCCTTTAACGAGGGAATAAAGGTTCTCCCCTGCTTCTATTAACCTATCTTGCGTCTGCGGAAACTCGACCATTTTTAGCCCTAATTTTGCCAAACTTATCCCCGACCTGTGAAATTGAAACGGATCGTAATTAAAACTATCTACATTAAAATTTTTATCCAATTCTATTAGGTATTTTTCAACTGTTTCCTCGATATCAATCCTATGGGTCTTAGTGGGGATCCAACACTTATGGAAAGCCAAAATAACCTTATC
>NMQN01000102.1 GCA_003575245.1 Candidatus Atribacteria bacterium 1244-E10-H5-B2
ACCGGTAATAAGGGAATGGCCTTATGAATATAAGATTGTTTTTTCTCCTAAAGATGTTATAGAAGAATATATAAGACCGGCAAGATTAATAGAAAGTGGGAAAATCGTAGAAAAACCCGCACTTTCTGATGTTGAATTGGTTAATTTACCTAAGATTGGAACTTTAGAAGCTTTTAACACCGATGGACTTCGTAGCCTACTTTATACTATTAAAATTCCTTCTATGAAAGAGAAGACTTTACGTTATCCGGGTTATGCAGAAAAGATGCGGATGTTAAGAGAAACCGGATTTTTCAGTGATAAAACCATAGAAGTAGAAGGAGTAAAAGTTAAACCTATAGACCTTACTTCCAAACTCCTCTTTCCCAAATGGGAATTAGAAGAAGGAGAGGAAGAGCTAACAGTTATGCAGGTAATTGTTCAAGGTAAAAAAGAAGGAAAAAAACTATGCTATACCTATGATTTGTTGGATTATTACGACAAGAAGGAGAAAGCTACTTCTATGTCTCGCGCAACCGGGTTTCCCTGTGCGATTATGGCCCGGTTGGTTGCCCAAGGGGAATTCCAATATCCAGGAGTCTGTCCGCCAGAATATATAGGAAGAGAACATAAGATATATCAGAGAGTAATGAAAGAGTTAGAAAAAAGAAATCTATTCTATAAAGAAAATATAATTGAGATATAATTAATTAGCAAACTGGTCGATTGGAGAATTAGTGAATTAATAAGGAGGTGGTAATTTAAGAATTTAAGTCTACTAAAGTAATTTTTACAAATCAATATTTACTTGCATTAAAACAATGCAAGGTAGAGGTGCGGATAATAATGAGTAAGGGTGAATAGTTTATAAACTTCACCTGGAAAGGTATTTCCGCCGAAGTAAGAAAGATTAAATAAAATCTTCTTGCTGGGCTTATAGTGAATAACTGTAAGACTGTCATCAAATCTGTCCTCGGATTTAGATGGAGCGCTGCCTTAAGGTAGAGTACTTCATTTAAGTTCAGGGGAATAAAAGTCAGGCAATTAATGAAGACTCTATCATTAATTGCCTATTTTATTTGATAGATTTTTTATTAGCAACCATCATCTTAAAACTAACTAATCAGTTAACTAGCCATCTAAGTAACCAAAGAAGGGGGAAAAGAATATGAAGGTTTTAGTTTTTGGAGGTTCGGGAAAGATGGGCTCTGCTGTTGCCTGGGATTTAGCTAAAAATAGCAAAGTTGGAGAAGTAGGAATTATAGGAATTACCGGTAGGAGAGAGAACACACTGGAAAAGACTAAAAAATGGATAAACAGTGATAAGATAGTGCTACATACTATTGATGTAAATAATCGTAAAGGGACTATGAAATTAATGGAACAGTATGACGTTGGTGCCATTACCTTGCCCAATAGAAAGTGTAGTTATAAAGTTGTGGATATGGCTATTGAGGCAGGACTTAATATTGTGGATATATTAGAAGAATATCATAGGAAACCGGATAAATATGAGGTTGAAGGTTTAGAAATTCCCAAGGGAATGACCTTGGATGAATATGGAGAATCACTTCATCAAAAAGCAATAAAAAATGGAGTAACCTTTATTGATGGAATGGGTTTTGCCCCCGGTTTAACTAACATTACTTTAGGCGAAGGCATTAAGAAAATGGACCAGGCTGATTCAGCTATAGCCAGATGTGGAGGTGTTCCGGCTAAAGAATTTGCTAAAAATCATCCATTGAGATATATGATTACCTGGGCTTTTGAACATGTTTTAAGAGAATATATGGTTAAAGTAGATGTAGTTAAAAACGGTAATATTGTAGAAGCAAACGCAATGGATGACCTTGAAAAATTTCGATTTAACCAGTTAGGAAAAGATGAGGAATTAGCCTGCGCTATTACTCCGGGGATGCCCAGTTTTCTTTATACTCGAACTCAACTTAAAGAATGTGCGGAAAAGACTGTCCGTTGGCCGGGTCATTGGGAGGGGGCAAGAATGTTAAAAGAATGTGGCATGTTAGATTCTACCTCGATAGAATTTAAAGGACTAAAAATATCTCCTCGTGAGTTTTTGTCCCATATAATGACTCCCAAACTTCAGCCCTTGGAAGGTGAAACTGATGTCTGTGTGATGTGGAATACAGTTAGCGGGGTAAAAGATGGTCAAAAAATGAGGATCGATTACTATATGTGGGAAGAGGCAGATACTGAGAATGGTATTTCTGCTATGGGGAGAGTTACTGCCTTTCCGGAAGCTATTGCTACAGTGATGTTAGGGAGAGGAGAGATAACCAGGAAAGGGATAGTAGCTCCCGAGGATGCCATAGAAGGAAAAATCTATGAAAACTTCTTGGAAGAGTTGAAGAGGAGAAAGATAAATATACTTGAGGTTTCCAGCAAGATATAATAAGATACTAAAAGATGCTTTAAGTGTATGGGAATTTCCTTATTCTTTAGACACTTGCCCTCATAAAAACGGGAGATACCCGTTCTGATTTAGCTACGATGCATCATCGTAGCTCTATTTCTGAATTCTAATTTTCTTAACGCGATACGCAATGCGCAATGCGAATTACTATTCACTATCGACTAATTTAAAATTTAAGTTTAAGGAGGCACAATTGTATGACCAAATTCATTTCAATTAAAACTACATTGCCTGGGCCAAAATCCCAGGAAATAGCCAAAAGAAGAGAAAGGTATATAGCCAAACCAATGGGCAGTTCCCTTTCTCCCTGTTATATTGCCCATGGCGAGGGAGCCTTATTAACTGATGTAGATGGTAATCAGTTTATCGACCTTACCGGTGGTTGGGGATGTCTGGCTGTAGGACATACCCACAAGAAAGTGGTAGCTGCCGTTAAAGACCAGGCAGAAAAGTATCTGCATACCGATTTTACGGCTGTTCCCTATGAATCTCTGGTAGAATTAGCCGAGAAACTGGTAAAGTTAGCTCCCGGGAAGACCCCTAAGGCAGCCGCCTTCTTTAACTCCGGAGCAGAAGCGATAGAAAATGCAGTAAAGATTGCCCGAGCTCATACTAAAAGACCGGCTATCATTGTCTTTGAAAATGCCTTTCACGGACGCACCCTTCTAACTATGACCATGACTCACAAGGCTATGCCCTATAAGTACCGTTTCGGACCCTTTGCCCCAGAGATATACCGACTACCATTTCCCAGTCCTTCTCATCCTATGGCAAAAATTGAGGATTTTGAAAAGATGCTGGTAAATATCGTAACCCCAGAATCCGTGGCTGCTATAGTGGTTGAACCTATCCAGGGAGAAGGAGGATTTAATGTCCCCCAAAAGGGATTTTTAGAATACTTAAGGAAACTGACCAATAAGTATGGTATGTTACTTATCACCGATGAGATTCAAAGTGGTATAGGCCGAACCGGAAAGTTTTTTGCCATAGAAAATTGGGACATAGAACCGGATATAGTCTGTCTGGCCAAATCTTTAGCTGCCGGTCTGCCCCTTTCGGCAGTGATCGCTAAAAAAGAGATTACCGATTCTCTCCCCGGAGGGTGTATCGGCGGAACCTATGTAGGTAACCCTCTAGCCTGTCGGGCAGCCTTGGAAGTGATAAATATCATTGGAGAAGAAAATCTCTTAGACAGAGCGCTAAAGATTGGAGAAAGATTAAAAGAGAGATTTCTTAAAATGAAAAACAGCTACCCCCTAATAGGAGAGATTCGGGGTATAGGGGCGATGATAGCAATCGAATTGATAAAAGACCGAAAGACCAAAGAACCGGCTACCCAGGAGACAGCTCAGATTGTTCAGGAATGTTTAAAGAACGGAGTATTTGTGCCCACTGCCGGGATTAATAAAAACCTTCTTAGGATGTTGGTATCACTCGAGATTACTGATGAACAGTTGGATGAGGCCTTAGATGTGTTGGAGAAGGCAGTAGCTAAGGTTTAAAAAAATTAAAAAAATTAAATAAAAAAAGAGGAATTTGAAAAGTTTTGTCGAATATATAATAATGTTAAGAGGAGGATTTTTTAGTGAGTAAAATTAAAGTCATCATAATGGGAGCAGCGGGAAGAGATTTTCACAATTTCAATGTTTATTTTAGAAATAACTCAAATTATGAGATAGGTGCTTTTACAGCTACCCAAATACCGGATATTGCAGGAAGAAAATATCCTGCTGAACTTTCCGGACCTTTATATCCCGAAGGCATTCCCATATATTTAGAAGAGGAATTACCTGATTTAATAAAAACGAAGCAGATAGACCAGGTAATTTTAGCTTATAGTGATCTTCCCTATCAGTATGTTATGAATAAAGCTTCAATTGTGTTGGCCAGTGGTGCTGACTTTAGATTAATGGGACCCAAGAGCACTATGTTAAAATCCAACCTTCCCGTGGTATCTATATGTGCAGTAAGGACTGGCTGTGGCAAGAGTCAAACTACCCGCAAAGTAACAGATATCTTAAAAAAGAAAGGATATAAAATTGCAGTAATAAGACATCCTATGCCTTATGGTGATCTTAAAGAACAGATTTGGCAAAGATACGAAAACTACGCTGACTTAGATCGTTATAATTGTACTATTGAAGAAAGAGAAGAATATGAACCCCATCTCGATAGAGGTAATATCCTTTATGCAGGAGTTGATTACCAAGAAATATTAAAAAAAGCAGAAAAAGATGTTGATATAATTGTCTGGGATGGAGGGAATAACGACTTACCTTTTTATAAACCGGATTTACATATTGTAGTCACCGACCCTCATCGAGCTGGTCATGAAATGACGTATTATCCCGGAGGGGCTAACCTCAGGATGGCGGATGTTGTGGTGATGAACAAAATAGGTACTGCTGACCTAGACAAAATAAATCAGCTTAGAGAAAACATCCATCA
>NMQN01000734.1 GCA_003575245.1 Candidatus Atribacteria bacterium 1244-E10-H5-B2
AGGCAAAATTGAGTTTGGCCTTATTTTTTAAAAAGGATGGGCATCTGTCATTGTCACATTTATAGATAGATACATCTTTTCGTTCTTTCCAAAGATAAAGTGAATGGCCACAGTGAGGGCAAAAATAGCGAGCCTTATTCCGATGACGAGGATGTACCTGTGATAAAGAAGAGCAGACCTTACACTTAAGCTGTGAGCGTTTTTTACCATCGTTAAAATAAAGATATTCTGCGGGAGCATCACAGACTTTACAGAGAGACCCTTTAGGTGCCTTAGTCTCAGGATCTTTATTATTAACCGGTAAAAGAGGATGACCCTTCTCCTTCTGGTAATTAGATAAAAGCTCTTTCCAATTTAACTTAGGGGCCTTTTGGGGAGGGGCTTTGAGTGGTGGTTCTGGATCAACAAAGAAGTTACGGTAATTAGGGTGTTTCTCTTTAAAATCATCTTTAGGCTTAACCTCAGGATTACGGTTAGCTAAGACCTCCATGAGACCTTGAATAATTTGCTCTATCTCTTTACGGGTGAACTTAGAGCAGATCCAGATAACAAAACGAGTAGTCTTTTTCACTTGGCTTGCCTCCTTTTTTGGGGTAGTTCTCTTAAATCCTACTAAAAAAGTGGGGGGGAGGCAAGTCAATTTCACTAAAACATTTGAAAATAAAGAGTTTAAGAGAAAATTAGTAAATTATTTTTGACATTACTAATTTCTAAGAAAGGAGAAAGAAATGGAAGAATTTAAAGGTAAGAGACTTTTTCTCTATAACCTGTCCACAGCAGGATGGGTATTATTAGATTCGATCTGGTTGACTTTTGCTATAGTCTTTCTGCTTCCCCCTAAAGAGAGAGTAGCAGAAGGTATGATTCCCTTTGTTTCGAATGAGAGGTTTTGGGGAATTATTACTGTGTTGGGAGCAGTGATGCTCTTTGGAAGAATAGTTGATGCTATTGCTGATCCCTTAGTAGCCTCCTGGTCTGACCGCTCTACATCAAGATTTGGCAGAAGGAGATTTTTCCTTATTATAGGCGGACTTCCCCTGGCAGTATCTACCGTGTTTATATTTTTCCCGCCCACACCTTATACTTCCTTCATTAATGGTATCTACCTGGCTATTGTTTTTGGTTTATACTTTTTTTTCTTTACTGTATATGTTGTTCCCTACCTTTCCCTAATCCCTGAACTTGGTCATAATGAAAAAGTTCGAATTGGCATAACCACAGCTCAAGGATACTTTTCCCTAATTGGTTCGGCAGTGGTAATGATTGGCGGACCTCTTCTTTTAACTTTATTTATGCGGAACAATGATTATGTGGGCTCTTACCGGAAAATGATTATTTGTCTGGCTATTCTCGGAGCTATATTATTATATGCGGCTGTATTTGCGGTAGATGAGAAAAGATTCTCCAATGCCAGGCCCAATAATGTTCCCCTTGTTGATTCCTTTAAAAAAACAGTGAAGAATAAGGCTTTTATTATCTACCTTTTTGCCAATATATCCCTATGGTTTCTTTTTAATATTGTCCGTTCATCTGCCATACCTATTGTAATTACTCTGATGGGTGCTGATGAGGCTTTTGCCAGTAATATGTTTACTATCCTCTTTATTATTGCCGCCATCTGTTTTCCAGTTGTGGGATTTTTGGCGAGGGTTCGAGGAAAGAAAATTATTATGATTATAAGTCTTGGTTTGTTCTCAATATTTTCTGTTTTCCTATCTCTCACCGGTCTCACCCCGGTCAATCCCAAGATATGGGGACTGATTTTTGTAGGACTTATGGGCTTTCCTGCAGCAGTTCTAATGATCATTCCTAATGTAATACTTTCTGAACTTTGCGATGTTGATTATAAAAAAACCGGAGAGAGAAGAGAAGCTATGTATTTTGGTGTCCAGGGTTTTTTTATGAAACTCAATTTAGGACTTTCGACCGCAAGCCTTGCTCTTTTATATTCTATCTTCGGGAAAGATATCAGTAATCCCCTGGGAGTAAGATTAGCTCCCGTATTGGGAAGCATAGTAGCTCTCTTAGGACTTATAATTATGACCCGGTATCCGGAAAAACAGATTAAAGAACTTTTATCAAAATAGAACACACACATCCCATTTTCTTAGATAGTTAATATTCTACTTTTAAATTAGATAAATAGTGAAGGTGTGCCAAGTAAATAATTCGGTAATTTTTAGCGGGAAACCTATAGGATTTGAGGAACTTCTTGTCCAGATGGTTGAAACTTTAGGTATTACTGTAGATATACGTCCCAAAGGAAAACCTCGTAAAATGGAAAGCTAAACCATAGAAAAAATAGAATGTGTTCCTATTTTCTATAAACGTTATTTGGATATGATATTAGGTTGAAATATCGACTAATAATGTATATAATATAGGATGAAAACCTGTAATTATTACATAGAAGGTAGATATTATGGAAAATGAAAAAACTTTAGGAAAAATTAGTGCTAAACTTATTAGAAAATTATATGATGAAAATAGACCTATTTTTGAAATTAATCATGCCCAAAGAATTTTAGGAAAAAGTTATAATGCTATTACAGATTTATTAAGCGAGTTAGTAAAGCGAAAAATAATTGTTCGTCTAAAGGCAGGTAAATATTTAATTGTTCCTCAAGAGATGGGGAGTGGAGAGAATTATTTAGGTAATTGGTATATAGCTGGTAAAGAAATTATTAATTCTCATAAATATTATGTTGCTTTTTATAGCGCTATGAATTACTGGGGAATGTTAACACAACCTTTGATTAAAATTTTTATTGCAACACCTAAAAGACAAATTATACCTCGCGAAATGATAGGAAAAATGATTTTTGTTACTGTGAAAGAAAAGTCCATTTGGGGAATTAAAGAAGAATGGATAAACAGTAAAGAAAAAATAAGAATTTCAAATATTGAAAAAACTATTATTGATTGCTTAACTTATCCTCAATATTGTGGAGGAATTACGGAAATATCCAAGGGAATTTGGATAGTTAAAGATAAGATTAATTATAAAATATTGTTAAATTATGTTAATAGACACAATAAAAATGTTGTTGCAAAAAGATTAGGGTATTTACTAGAATTATTAAATATTGGAGACTTAAATATTGTATTAGAATTAAAAAAATATGTAAAAGACCGCTACGATTTATTTGATACTACCTTATCCATAAAAAGAATTAATAAAAACAGCTGGCGTTTAATTGATAACGTAGGTCAAAAACAAATAAAGAATATAATAAGGTTTTAGGAAAATGATAGATTATTTACAAGTACAAAGATTATCCATAAAAAATAATACACCTCCGGAAATAATTGAAAAAGATTATTTTATCGAACTTGTATTGTTTTATTTTTCTAAAGATAATTTTCTTTATGAAAATTTTGTTTTTAGAGGAGGCACGGCCTTAAAGAAGGTCTATTTCCCAGAATATCGATTTTCTGAAGATTTAGATTTTGTAATTGATAGCAGGAAAGAAATTAATTTATATCAAGAAATAATTATTCAAATATTGCAAAAGATTTCTTCTGATTATCCTATAAAAATAGATAAACGCTCTATGTTTGAAAGAGACCGATTACAATTATTTATTATATATGACATTATCCCTGATATAAAGGGTATAAAAGAATTAAAGGTAGATATTTTAAAGGATTATTATATTCCAAAACACGAAAGAAAAAGGCTTTTATTTTCGTATCCGGAATTCGAAAATAAGAATTCAATCTTAGAGACCTATGCATTAGAGTCAGTAATATGTGATAAAATTGGAAGAATTTTGGATGTTGATAGTGAACCGAGAGATTTGTATGATTTGTGGTACTTATTAAAATTGAATCTTGATATTAATACAATAAGGAAAGAGTTTAAAAATAAATATGGTTATGAAATAATAATTCCCAATTTATTAAGAGAGATTGTTAAAGATGATTATAAGCAAAATTGGGAAAATAGATTAATACATCAAATGTTTGATCTTCCTGATTTTGATATGGTAATTAAAGATTTAAATAAATTGATAAATATAAAATTAGAACAATAATTTTTTATTGCAAGAAGTATGCCATATTAGCAATATGACCAGACCACCCCTGAACGAGATCTTTAAATATAAAGACAAGAAGCCAAAAGATCAAGCGATGTAGAAAGCTTGCCTACGGTATGGCTATATCTTAAAAGATATAACAGAATATATTGGCGTGCATTATACTACAGTGAGCAGAGTGATTAAAAAAATTGAGCGGGAAGATGAAAAGTGATATTGCAAGACCCCTTAATACCTAATAAAAAAATCTTTCCAGCTAAGGAGTAAAAATTGTTGCTATCAGCTTTTTTATTAGAAGCAGTCTTAATATCTTTATCCGGAGTTATGGCTCCAGGACCCATTACAGCAGTAACGGTAAGCAAAGGGACTAAATCACCTCATGCAGGAGCAATTATTGCCCTGGGACATGGCATTGTAGAAATCCCTTTAATGATATTAATACTTTATGGTTTTGGTGAAATATTAAAAATACTTTATATTAAAGCGATAATAGGTTTACTTGGCGGTTTATTTCTCCTGAAGATGGGTCTTGGCTTACTTCAGGGGATTAAACAAGCTAAAATAGATTCATTTAACGATCCTCACTCTCCCCTGATGGCTGGAATTATACTAAGCCTGGCCAATCCATATTTTTTGATCTGGTGGGCAACCATAGGTTCTATTCTTATTTTTCGGTCTTTTACTTTCGGACTGCTTGGTTTTGTTATCTTTATGATTCTCCATTGGTTCTGTGATTTTTTCTGGTGTTATTTTCTCTCTGCCTTATCTTTTAAAGGTGGACAATTTTTTGGTAAAAGGTTGCAGCAGGTCTTATTGCAAT
>NMQN01000586.1 GCA_003575245.1 Candidatus Atribacteria bacterium 1244-E10-H5-B2
ATAGGCGAGGGAGCCTTGTTAACTGATGTAGATGGTAATCAGTTTATCGACCTTACCGGCGGTTGGGGATGTCTGGCAGTAGGACATACCCACAAGAAAGTGGTAGCTGCAGTTAAGGACCAGGTAGAAAAGTATCTGCATACCGATTTTACGGCTGTTCCCTATGAATCTCTGGTAGAATTAGCCGAGAAACTGGTAAAGCTGGCTCCCGGGAAGACCCCCAAAGCATCCGCCTTCTTTAACTCCGGAGCAGAGGCGATAGAAAATGCCGTAAAGATTGCCCGGGCCCATACCAAAAGACCGGCTATCATTGTCTTTGAAAATGCCTTCCACGGTCGCACTCTATTAACCATGACCATGACTCATAAGGCTATGCCCTACAAGTACCGTTTCGGACCCTTTGCCCCCGAGATATACCGACTACCTTTCCCCAGCCCTTCTCATCCTATGGCAAAAATTGAGGATTTTGAAAAGATACTGGTAAATATCGTAACTCCCGAATCCGTGGCCGCTATAGTGGTTGAACCTATCCAGGGAGAAGGAGGATTCAATGTCCCCCAAAAAGGATTTTTAGAATACTTAAGAGGATTGACCAATGAATATGGCATGCTACTTATTACCGATGAGATTCAGAGTGGTATAGGCCGAACCGGAAAGTTTTTTGCCATAGAAAATTGGGACATAGAGCCGGACATCATCTGTCTGGCTAAATCTTTAGCTGCAGGCTTACCTCTTTCGGCAGTAATTGCCAAAAAAGAGATTACCGATTCCCTCCCCGGAGGGTGTATCGGCGGAACCTATGTAGGCAATCCGGTAGCTTGCCGAGCAGCACTGGAAGTAATAAATATCATTGAAGAAGAACATCTCTTAGATAGAGCGCTAAAGATTGGGGAAAGATTAAAAGAGAGATTCCTTAAAATGAAAAACAAGTACCCCCTAATAGGAGAGATTCGGGGTATAGGGGCGATGATAGCTATCGAATTGGTAGAAGATCGAAAGACCAAAGAACCTGCTACCCAGGAGACAGCTCAAGTTGTTCAGGAATGTTTAAAGAACGGAGTATTTGTCCCAACTGCCGGGATTAATAAAAACCTTCTAAGGATGTTAGTCTCTTTAGAGATTACAGATGAACAATTATATGAAGCTTTAGATGTATTGGAGAAGGCAGTAGCTAAGGTTAAATAAAAAATTAGAAAAAATAAATAAAAAAAAGAGGTGTTTTGAAATTTTTGTCGAATAAACTAAATAATGTTAGGCGGAGGAATTTTTTGGTGAGTATTAAAATCGATGCAAGTGATATAAAAATTGCAAGGGAGACGATAAGACCATTTGTAAAGAGAACTACTTTAAAGTATTCTAATTTTTTAAGTTCACTTTGTCAAGGGACAGTTTATCTGAAATTAGAAAATACTCAACTAAGCCACTCATTTAAGGTTAGAGGTGCATTTAATAAAATATTACATTTAACTCCTGAAGAAAAACAAAAAGGAATTATAACTTGTTCTTCCGGAAACCATGGCCTTGCCACAGCTATAGCAGCTAAAAAATTAAATATGTCAGCGAAAATTGTTGTTCCTAAAACTACACCCCGAAAAAAGATAGATAAGATTAAAGAATATAGTACAGAGTTGATATTGTATGGAGATTATGATAAAGCCGAACAAAAGGCGTTAGAATTAGCTCGTAAAGAGGTGAAAACTTATATCTCCCCCTATAATGATTCAGATATTATTGTAGGACAGGGTACAATTGGATTAGAAATTTTAGAGGAATTTCCGGAAGTCGAAAAAGTTTTAGTTCCTATAGGAGGTGGAGGTCTAATTGCTGGCATTGCTATTGCAATTAAGTGTAAGAATCGATCCATAGAGGTTATCGGAGTCCAATCAGAAGCTTCTCCAGTTATGTATGAATCCTTGAAGGCAGGAAAAATCCTAAAGTCAGAAGAGCTAAAAATTCAAGACTCCATTGCTGATGGCCTTAGTGGGGGAATCGAAGAAGGATCAATTACCTTTAGAATAACTCAAAAGAATGTAAATAAAGTCATTTTGGTAAAAGAAGAAAATATAAAGGAAGCAATAAGATTACTTTGGGAGAAAGATAATCAGGTTGTTGAAGGGGCAGGGGCTGTAGGAACTGCGTTATTGATAGAAAATAAAGAGCAATTTAGGAACAAAAAAACTGTTGTTGTTATTAGTGGAGGAAATATTGATGATGAACTCTTTAATGAAATAACCAAGATTTCCAAATAAGAGGTGTTGAAAAATCCTGAAAGAAGTCCCACAGACTTAGAACAAGTGATAAGTAATTATGAATTTGAAATATTTAAAAAGGAGAAATCTATAAATGAGTAAAGTAAGAATTTTGAATGAGGGAATCATAAAAGATTTACTTGACATTAAAAATGTAATAGAAGTAGTAAAACAGGTATATACCCTTAAAAATTCTAATCAAGCTGATTTGTTTCCTATTATAACTCATATTTTTGAGCCTGGAAAAGCCGATATGGATATAAAAGCTGGGCACCTTAAAGGTGAGGCTAATGTATTTGGTTTAAAGCTGGTGTCCTGGTTTGGAGAAAATATTAAAAAAGGCCTTCCTGATGTGATAGGAACAATAATGGTATTTGATGGTAGAACAGGAATACCTCTGGGCATTCTAAGTGCTGAACATATAACTTGTATGCGCACCGGGTCAGCGGGAGCAATCGGTTCCAAATATCTTGCCAGAAAAGATTCGGAGAACCTTTTAATGGTCGGAGCCGGACATCAGGCATTTTTTCAAATCGCAGCAGGATTAACTGTTTTAAATAATATTAAAAAAGTTACAGTTTATGATCCGATCAATTATAAGTTTGCTGTTGATTTTTGCAATAAGGCTAAATTGAGACTAAAAAACGAAATCTTGTCAAAATATAAAGATGATAAAATTTATTCTGAAAAGTTAGCTAAAAAGTTTGGGATAACTTTTGTTGCTACCGATGATATTGAAAAATCGACTGGGCAAGCAGATATTATTGTTACCGCTACTCCTTCCAGGAAACCACTAATTAAAAAAGAATGGGTGAAAAAAGGAACGCATTTTACCTGTATTGGCTCAGATATGGAAGGCAAACAAGAGATTGATGAA
This sequence comes from Candidatus Atribacteria bacterium 1244-E10-H5-B2, assembly GCA_003575245.1. The sequence goes on from NMQN01000586.1 coordinate 3,127, forward strand.
AATATTTTTTCTATGGCTCGAGTATTTGTTGATGATATAAATCAAGCTGCTAATGTCGGTGAAACAGAGATACCTATTAAAAAAGGTATTATTACTAAAGAAAGTATAATAGGAGAGATAGGAGAGGTAATATTGGGTAAAATACCAGGTCGAGTTTCTAAAAATGATATTACTATATTCGATAGTACCGGAATAGCTCATCAAGATTTATTGACGGCCAACCATTTGATAAAGATTGCTAAAGAAAAGGGCTTAGGAACAATAGTAGAATTATAAATTATGTAAGGAGGTATTTTACATGAATATAAAAAGTTTTAAAGTAGAAAGATGGTTAAATACTTACGAAAATGATGCTGATTACGAAATGGCAGAAACGGATGCCAAACCTTTTACCTTAAAGGAATTATTGGAACTCGGAGATTTTAACAATTTAGAAAAACAGCTCCTTAGTATAAAGTTAGGTTATAACCCTACTACAGGGAGCGAAAAATTAAAAGAAACTGTAGCCTCACTTTACCAACATAATGCCCGGATAGAAAATGTACTTATTACTACGGGTGCTATAGAAGCCGATTATCATATTATTAACTCTTTAGTGAATAAGGGAGATACAGTAATCGTCCAGTTCCCTACATACCAGGCTCTTTATTCTACTGCCGAAGCCCGGGGAGCGAAGGTTAAATATTTGCGGATGAAATCGGAAAACGGATACGAACTAAATATTGATAAACTCAAAAAACTTATTGATAAAAAGACTAAGTTAGTTGTATTAAATATTCCTAATAATCCGACTGGAGCAGTTATTAACGAAGTACAGCTCAAGACTATTCTGAAATGGGCTGAAGAACAGGATTTTTACGTGTTGTGTGATGAGGTATATCATGAGTTGGAATTAACTAAAGGCGTTGTTCCTCCTTATGGCAGGAGTCTAAGTAAAAGGGCAATTAGTGTAGGAAGTATGTCTAAGGCATATGGGTTATCAGGTTTACGCTTAGGCTGGATCGTAGGACCCAAGGAAATAGTCCAAAAATGCTGGGAAGGGAAAGATTATACTACTATTAGTAATACTCCTTTGAGTGACTTTTTAGCAACTTTTGCTCTTATTAACCGTGAAAAGATTATGCAGAGGAATTTAACAATAGCCCGGAAAAACTTTAAAACACTTTTAATGTGGTTTAAACAACATGAATATTTTTTTGACTATATTATGCCCAAAGTTGGTGTATTGTGTTTTCCCAAGCTAAAAAATATTCCACTTACTTCAAAAGAATTATGCGAAAAAATTTTTAATGAAAAGAAACTTTTACTGGTTCCGGGAGAATGTTTTGATATGCCAGGCCACTTAAGAATAGGTTTTGGAGGGGATAGTAAGAATTTTAATATTTGCCTTACTATCTTATCAGACTATCTTAATAGAAATTTTAGGAACAATTAGGAAGCAACAGAAATAAAGTTGCTATACTATAAATAGGTTTATAAAGATGAAAGAAGTAATAAGATATATCTTGAAAAAATAAGATAATTATTTTTTTAATAAATTTCGCAATAAAAAATTTTTAAAAAAATAAATAAAAAAAGAGGAATTTTAAAAGTTTTGTCGAATATATAATAATGTTATGAGGAGGATTTCTTTAGTGAGTAAGATTAAAGTCATAATAATGGGAGCAGCTGGGAGAGATTTTCACAACTTTAATGTCTATTTTAGAAA
>NMQN01000905.1 GCA_003575245.1 Candidatus Atribacteria bacterium 1244-E10-H5-B2
GAAGGTTTAGAGTCATTTTTTGATAAGGAATTAAAGGGTTTGCCTGGTTTAGTAATTTTAGAAAGAGATGCCATAGGGGGCAAGATCCCTTTAAGCATTAAAGAACCAACTGCTCACAAGGACGGGCATTCAATTGTATTGACGATTGATGAGGTCATCCAATATATTACTGAAGAAGCTTTGGATAAAGCTTTTCAAAAATCTAAAGCCAAAGCAGGAGTTGCTATTGTAGTAGAGCCCAAAACCGGGGAAATTTTAGCAATGGCAGTAAAACCTTCTTATGACCCCAATTATTTTAATCAATATCCTCGTGATCTCTGGAGAAATAGAGCAGTAACTGATGCCTATGAGCCGGGATCGACCTTTAAGGTTATTACCATAGCTACAGCCCTGGAAGAAAGAGTAGTCAATTTAAATAATCAATTTTATTGTGAAGGGTGGACAAAATACAATGGGACTGTTTTTCACGATATACACCAACATGGTTATCAAAATCTTACTGGTATAGTAAAAAATTCATGTAATATAGGAGTAATTCAAACCGGGACAAGATTAGATGAAAAGGTTTTTGAAAAGTCAATTAGAAGATTCGGGTTTGGGACATTGACTGAAATAAATTTACCCGGTGAAATAAATGGTTTGGTAAGAAGTACAAAGGATTGGTCAAGAATTTCCCTGGCTTCTCTATCTATAGGTCAAGAAATTTCTGTAACTCCACTTCAGTTGATAATGGCTCTATCGGCTATAGCCAATAGAGGGACTTTGATGAAGCCGATGATAGTGAAGGAAATAATAGATTCTGCGCAAAATAAAATTAGAATATTTAAACCGGGGCCGGTAAGACAGGTAGTATCGGTTGATACTGCCTTAACTATGACCAAGATATTAGAACAAGTAGTGAATGACGGAACTGGTACAAGGGCTAAGCTTGCAGGATACCAGGTAGCAGGAAAAACCGGAACAGCTCAAAAATTTGATTTTTCTATCGGGAAATATTCTGAAGATAAGTTTAGTTCATTTTTTATGGGATATGTTCCTGCCGAGAATCCTAAAATATCTATCTTAGTTTTATTGGATGAGCCTAAGGGGAGTTATTACGGTGGAACAGTAGCTGCTCCGGTTTTCCAGGAGATTGCTTCCAAGGTTCTTCCTTACTTGTCGGTACCAACTAATGAATAAGTATATCGTATATCGTATGTCGTATATCGTGAAGAGAATAGCAGACAGAATTCAGAAGTCAGGAGACAGAATAAATTCGTATCTCGTATCTCGTGAAGAGTAAAATACAGTAATAAGTAATGAGTGATGAGTAATGAGTTTCAGGTTGCAAGTTGCAGGTTTGAAAAATAGTAGGGGCACGATGCATCGTGCCCAAAGTAAACGGAAAGATATAAAGAAAGAAGGGCACAATTCATTGTGCCCCTACACCTGAATCCTGATTTCTTTGACACAATACGCGATACGAGATTGGATTGAAAGGCAATAGGCAATACGATATACTATATACGAGATTTAACTGGAGAACAGTCGTGTCTTATCTTTCATACTATATGCTAAACGCTGTACGCTATACGCTATTTATAATATCGAGGTAATTTTTTATGAAGTTAAGTGAATTAATAACAAATTTAGAGGCTAAAGAAATTATTGGTGATTTAAATTTAAACATCAAAGGAATTTATCACAACTCTCGGGAAATAAAGAGAGGTTTTTTATTTGTATGTATAAAAGGTTTTACTTCTGATGGACATAATTTTATCGATGAAGCCATTAATAGGGGGGCTGTTGCACTGGTGGTAGAAAAAGAAATTCCTCCCAGGCCAGATATTACCACAATAAAGGTAGATGATAGCCGTAAAGCATTGGCAATTTTAGCTAACCAATTTTACGGTTTTCCTTCACGAAAATTAAAATTAATTGGAGTAACCGGAACAAACGGTAAAACTACTATTACTTATATGTTAAGAGCCATTTTCCAGGAAGAAGGTTATAGAACAGGACTTCTGGGCACTGCACAAAATATAATCGGTGATAATATTAACTCCTCTCATATGACTACTATGGAATCGATGGATTTACAGAAAACCCTCAAAGAAATGGTTGAACAAAAGAATGATTATGCAGTGATGGAAGTATCTTCCCATGCCTTACAATTATCCCGCGTAGAAGGATGCGATTTTGATGTAGCTATCTTTACTAATATCAGCAAGGAGCATTTCGAAATCCATAAAAACTTTTCTAATTATTTAAAGGCCAAGAAAAAATTATTTTTAAGTTTAAATAAAAGTAAGAAAAAAAAATATGAAAAATTTGCGGTAATTAATATTGATGATGAGCATAGTAAAGATTTTATAGATTGTAATAAGGTTAACTTAATTACTTATGGAATAGAAAAAAAGGCTAATATTAGAGCGAAGAAAATAAGAATAAATCTTAAAAATTCATCCTTTATGGTGGAAACACCTCTGGGAGGGACTAGAATATATTTAAATTTTAGTGGAATATACAACATATATAATGCTTTGGCGTCTGTAGCAACAGCTATTACTCAAGGGATCTTTCCTGGTGTAATTTCTCAAGCTTTAAGTGAATTTTATGGAGCTCCGGGAAGATATAAGCTGCTTGAATATGGACAGAACTATAGTGTTATTATAGATTTTGCTCATAATTATCATGGATTAGGAAATATATTGGGGAATTTGCATAATTTTGCCTCACATAAAATAATAACTGTATTTGGACATGGTGGAGAGAAATATAATAAGGTAAGGGCTACCATGGGGGAAGTTTTAGGGACATATAGTGATTACATAGTAATAACTGCGGATAATCCTAAAAGTGAAGATCCTATGGAAATTGCCCAAGAGATTGAGAGAGGGGTTAAAAAAACAGATAAAGATTATATCATAATTACTGATCGGGTAAAGGCTATTAAACATGCTTTAGAAAAAGCTGAAGAAGGGGATATAGTCTTAATAGCCGGAAAAGGGCCTGAAAATGAGCAGATTTATCATAACAGAGTTATCCACCATAATGATGAGGAAGTAGTGAAATATATTTTAACAGGGAGATAAAAGATTGGAAAACTGTAAGATTAAAGAATTGATAAAGGCTGTCTCGGGAAAGATAATTCAAGGAGACCAGGATTGCTTAATAAGCAGAATTTCCATAGATAGTCGAACTTTAGTTCCCGGTGATTTATTTTTTGCTATAATTGGGTCCAGTTTCGATGGACATGATTTTATTATTGAAGCTTTTAATAAGGGAGCGATGGGAGCAGTAGCCTGTAAGAGTGTGAGCAGCTTGTTACAGAATGAAGAAATAGATAAAAATAAAGTTATTATAGAAGTAAAAGATACTCTTTCTGCCTTGCAAAATTGGTCTAAATATTATAAGGATAAATTTAAAACTTTTAATATCTGTGTAACCGGCAGTAATGGAAAGACCACTACCAAAGAAATTATTGCCCATATCTTATCTCAAGAATTCCCTCTTTTAAAGACCTCTGGAAATTACAATAATGAAATCGGAATTCCTCTTACCCTGCTACAGCTTAATAAATCACATAAGCTATTAGTGGCAGAAATGGGAATGAGGGGTTTGGGTGAAATAAAAACTCTTACCAATTTTATTCCTCCTGATTTGGCATTGATTACCAATATCGGAGAGGCGCATATTGGTTTACTAGGTTCAAAGAATAATATTTTTAAGGCTAAATCGGAATTATTACAATCATTGGATAAAGACGGTATAGCCATTATAAATAAAGACGACCCCTATTTTTTTAAGATGTTGGAAATTGTTAAAGGCAAGAAAGTATACACCTTTGGCATTGAGAATGAGAGTGATATTATGGCTTGTAATATCAGAATGGTCAGTGATAAAGGAATGAGATTTACTCTTGAAGTGCAAAATGATAAAAGCAGAGAAATATATTTTCCCTTGTTGGGAAGGTATAATATTTATAACGCCCTTGCTGCTTCTGCGGTTGCTTTTGCCCTGGGAATAGAATTGGATTTAATTGAAAGAGGATTATCTTCTTTCAAACCATTAGACCGGCATATGCAATTGAGCAATTTTTATAATGGTATTAAAATATTGAATGATTCTTATAATGCGAGTCCGATATCAGTAAAAAGCGCTTTAGAAACTTTGACAGAAGTTGCACAAAACAAAAGAAAAATAGCCATCTTAGGAGATATGCTGGAATTAGGAGAAAAGACCGGCTTCTACCACCGGGAAGTAGGAAAAGAAGTAACAGAATTGTCTATTGATACCCTAATAACTGTGGGTCAGGGAGGAAAAATAATTGCTCAATCTTCCAAAGAAGAGGGGATGGCAGAAGAAAGAGTTTTTTCTTTTGAGAAAAATGAGAAGAGAATTTTGGCTAAAAAGCTGTTAAATTTAACCAAACCTGGAGATTTTATCTTATTAAAAGGTTCTCGAGAAATGAAAATGGAAGAGATTTTAGAATTTTGGCAAAAAGAGTATCAAAAAAATAATCCCACCTAAGGAGGAGATAATGACCTGTTGGCCCTTAACTTTATTAGTTTCCTTTATAATTCCGGTTATTGCTCTGCCGTTTTTTATAAAATATTTAAAAAAACATAATGCAGGACAGAAAATTCGTCAGGAAGGGCCAAATCTTCATCAACATAAAACGGGGACACCTACCATGGGAGGAGTAATAGTTATTATTACTTTGATAATAATAGTTTTACTCCTCGTTCCTTATAATAAATATGTTTTGTGGTCATTAATTACTACTGTCGGTTTTGGTCTTATCGGCTTGGTTGATGATTTAATAAAATATCTTAAGA
>NMQN01000450.1 GCA_003575245.1 Candidatus Atribacteria bacterium 1244-E10-H5-B2
AAGTACTTATTACAATTTACAGATTACATCGCTTATTGGTTAGTTAGTTTCCTGGTTAGCTGGTTAAGAAAATTGAGAAGATAGATGCCAGGAGCCAGAATATCAAAAAGCGTATAGCGTATAGTGTATAGTTAGGAAAGAGGGAGCCAAATGTAGGGGTGGACCTTGTGTCTGCCTGTACTACTACTATTACTAAACAAAATACTCGATACTCGATACGAGACACGAACTTGACTTTTTAAATAAAACTATATAAAATTATGTAAATTTTAAAATATAATATTTTTCAAAAATAGAAAATAGGAGAGTAGGTTATCTTTCTTTAAGAAACTAAAAGAGAATATAATCGAAAGACCCCTAAATAAACTAATTAAGTTGAAGAATTATAGTAAACTTAATCGGATAGCCCACGTTAATCGGCTGTTAAGTGGAATGGATGAATTACCATTCAAACAGGGTGGCACCGCGAGCAATTCTCGTCCCTGATGATACTTGATGGAAGTATTATCAGGGATTTTTTGATAATATAATCAATTAGAGTGAAATCAATCCATTAAAAATTTGTTTTATAGAATCGTGAATAAAATAAGTGTGGTAATGTGCTAAAAAGGAGGAATATTAAAATGAAAGAAGAACAAGAAGAGAAAAAGCACCCTCAAAAGTTAGGAGAGATGTTAATATATTATAAAATTATTACTCCGGAGCAATTAGAGGAAGGATTGAAAATTAAGAAAAATATGAAAAAAAGAATCGGAGAAATTTTAATTGACCTGGGAAGAGTTACACAAGATGAAATAAATTGGATTTTGGGGAAACAATTAAATCTCCCTTATGTCCAGGTAAACGCCGATAATATTGATATTCAATTGTCAAAAAATATTTCTGAAGATATTCTTAAAAAATTTAAAGTAATACCTATAATGGAGTTAAATGATGAATTAGTTGTTGCTATGGCTGATCCCACAGATGAAGAAGCTATCGAAATGATTAAAGAGGTTACTAAAAGGAAGTTAAAAATTGTCCTGGCTTCCTTTGAAAATATTGATGAAACAATTTACCGGATATTTAGCAATAAAGATAATTAGTAGTTTAGTTAGATATAAGTTATATTAATTAAAAAAATAAAAGGAGATATTAGATATGCAAATAAAAGAATTATTAATTGCAACCAAAGAGAAAGATGCTTCTGATTTGCACCTTAACATAGGAATTCCTCCGGTATTACGTATAAATGGAAAATTAATAAAAATGGATTTACCGGAATTAACCCCGGAGATTACTCATGAAATGATATATAGTATTCTAAATGAAAAACAGAAGAGCGATTTTGAAAAATATGGTGAATTAGATTTGTCTTATGAATTAGATAATGTTGCTCGTTTCAGGATAAATATTTTTAAACACCGACGTGGAGAGGGAGCTGCTTTTAGATTAATACCCGAGAAAATAAAGACTCTTTCTGAATTAGGTTTACCTTCGATTCTTTCAAATTTTACCGAAAAAGATAAAGGATTGGTATTGGTTACCGGGCCCACAGGAAGTGGGAAATCAACTACTATTGCCGCCTTGATTGATATTATAAATAAAAAAAAATACGTTAATATAATTACTATTGAGGATCCTATAGAGTTTATTCATTCACATATAAATTGTCTTGTTTCTCAAAGAGAGATAGGTTCTCATACCAAATCGTTTGCATCTGCTTTACGCAATGCTTTGAGAGAAGATCCGGATGTAATATTAGTAGGAGAAATGAGAGACCTCGAGACTATTTCTATGGCTTTGACTGCAGCTGAGACTGGACACTTAGTATTTTCTACTCTCCATACAATTAGTGCAGCAGAAACTGTAGAAAGAATAATAGATGTATTCCCTCCTTACCAGCAAAACCAAGTAAGAATGCAGCTTGCCGGTTCTTTGCAGGGAATTATTGCCCAAACTTTATTGCCTACTTTAGATGATGCGGGCAGGGTTGCTGCCTTAGAAGTAATGATAGCTAACCCGGCAATTAGAAATCTAATAAGAGAAGGAAAAACTCATCAAATTCCTTCTACTATACAGATAAGTAAAAAAGATGGCATGCAAAGTTTGGATCAGTCATTGAAAGATTTAATTATGGAAGGCAAAATTAGTCGTGAAGATGCCCTAAAAAAAGCTATTGATAAAAAAGCATTTATGGAACATCACTATAATTATTAAAATAAATGTTTAAGAGTCTTATTAAATCAATTAGCTGGTTAGTTGGTTTACTAGTTAACTAGTTTAATATTAATTCATAAACTAACTAACCAGATAACCAATTAACCAACTAACTAAAATTCTAAAGATAGTAAATAGAAAAAAGGAGAGGAAAATATTGTTTATAAAGGTTCCCAAAGGAACACAGGATATTTTACCTGAGGATATTTCAAAATGGTATTATATCGAAGATATGATAAAAGAGATTCTGAATAAATATGGATATAAAGAGCTAAGAACTCCCGTCTTTGAATATACTGACCTTTTTGTCCGGGGAATAGGTGAATCTACTGATATAGTAACTAAAGAAATGTTTACTTTTCTCGATAGAAAAGGTAGAAGCCTTACTTTACGGCCTGAAGGAACCGCACCGGTGGTCAGGGCTTATTTAGAAAATAGAATGGATAGAATTTCTAAAGTAATTAAATTGTTTTATCTCGGTCCCATGTTCAGATGTGAAAAACCGCAGGCAGGCAGATTTCGGCAGTTTAATCAATTCGGAATCGAAATCATTGGAACTAAATCTTCCGCTGCAGATGCTGAAGTTATCCTCACTGTTTTAGATGTTTATAAAAAACTGGGTTTAAAAAATCTTGAAATTTTAATAAATAGTGTGGGCTGCAAAAAATGCAGAGTTGATTATGTCCAAAAATTAAAAAAATATCTAAAGGATAAAAAAGATTTTCTATGTTCAGAATGCAAAGAGAGATATAAAAAAAATCCTTTAAGAGTTTTAGATTGTAAAAAAGATAGCTGTAAAAGAATTATAGAAGCAGCTCCGGTGATCATTGAAAATCTTTGCCAGGAGTGCGAATCGCATTTTTCTGAAGTTAAATCATATCTTGATGACCAAAAAATTATATTTCATGAAGACCCTCAATTGGTAAGAGGATTAGATTATTACACCAAAACCGCTTTTGAAATTATTTCAGGAGGATTAGGGGCTCAAAATGCTATAGGCGGTGGCGGTAGATATGATGATTTAGTTGAAGAGTTAGGTGGAAAACCAACTCCAGCAGTAGGATTTGCCGCGGGAATAGAGAGAATGATTATGGCTATAGATCAACAAAAGGTCGAATGGCCTATGGAAAAAGGATTAGATATATTTGTAGCCAAGGTTAATGAAAGGAATAAAGATACAGCTTTTAGATTGTTGCAAAAAATAAGAAATGCCGGCTTATCTGCTGATATGGATTATTCCGGAGGAAGTTTAAAATCACAGATGAGGATAGCCAATAAAATAAGAACAAGATATACAGTAATAATTGGCGAAGAAGAATTATCTAAAAATATGGTGATTCTCCGTAATATGCAAACCAAAGAACAAAAAGAAGTTCAAATAGATAATCTAATCAATGAATTATCCTCATAACTGTTAAAGAAATTACTAATAAGTCGGCATAATCATGTCTTAATCTGTGTAATCATATATAAGGAGGCAGCAAATGGAAATTATAAGAATAAGCGATATTAAAAATTATGAAGGAAAAGAAGTAGAAATTAGAGGATGGCTTTACAATAGACGCTCAAGCGGGAAAATAAAATTCTTAATTGTTAGAGATGGAACAAGTTTTGTCCAGGCAACCCTCATTAAAAATGAAATGGATGAAGAAATTTTTAATCAAGCTGAAAACATTAATTACGAATCATCGATTAGGATAATGGGCATAGTTAGAGAAGAAAAGAGAGCTCCCCTAGGATATGAAGTTTTAGTAAAAAATATTGAAGTTGTCAGTATGGCGTCAGATAATTATCCAATTTCTTTAAAAGAACATGGAGTAGGATATTTAATGGATTATCGCCATCTATGGTTAAGGTCGCCTCGGCAAAATGCTATTCTAAGAATAAGAGCAGAGATAATCAAATCTATTCGAGATTTTTTAGACATGAACGGTTTTATTTTGATGGATACACCGATACTTACCCCTGCAGCTTGCGAGGGAACTACTACTTTATTTGAGACTGAATATTTTGACGATAAAGCGTATCTTGCACAAAGTGGACAACTTTATAATGAGGCAACTGCTGCGGCGTTTGGAAAAGTATACTGTTTTGGACCAACTTTTCGAGCTGAAAAATCTAAAACCAGAAGACACCTGATGGAATTCTGGATGGTAGAACCGGAAGCTGCTTATGTTGAACTTGAAGAAAACAACGAGATACAGGAAAATATGATAGTTTATATTGTAAAACAGGTGTTAAAAAAGAAAAAAAATGAATTAAAGTTGTTAGAAAGAGATATTTCTAAATTAGAACTTATAAAAGTTCCTTTTCCAAGGATTTCCTATGATGAAGCTATAGATATTTTGAAAAATAATGGTTCTAAAATTGAATGGGGAGATGATTTTGGCGGAGAAGATGAAACTATATTATCTCAAAGATACGAAAAACCAGTCTTTGTTCTTCGTTATCCGATAAAGTGCAAAGCATTCTACATGGAACCTGACCCTCAAAGACCAGAAGTTGCTTTATGTGCAGATTTATTAGCCTCAGAAGGGTATGGTGAAATTATTGGAGGAGGGCAGCGGATTGACGATTACAATTTGTTGGAAAAAAGGATA
>NMQN01000020.1 GCA_003575245.1 Candidatus Atribacteria bacterium 1244-E10-H5-B2
CAAACCATCTCTTTATTTTTATCCTTTCATATCTCAAAGAATAGTTTCATTAAGCAAAAAACCTATCTCCAATAGCTCCGACGAATTGAGCTATATATACCCTTACAACGTCTTTTTTTTTTGACTTTCCCTATATTATACTTAAACCCTTTTATATCGAATAAGAAAAAAACGTCTAAACCCTGTTTTTAGGGTTCCTTTAAACTCTGTTTTTTAGCCTTTTCTTACCACTTTATTTAACAAAATAAACTAATATTCATTTATTTTTATATCTATCCGGATAATCCCCTGCGCCGGTATCGAGTAGATCTTCACTTTCCCATTCCTGGACACAAACAGATCAGAATCCATACTTAGGTATTCTCCTAAAAACAGCGTAGTTTCAGAGACTATTTTTACCATTCTGGCCTCATCGATAGCCCGGATTCCGCAGTTATTTTTTGATCTCATAATTCTTAAATCTCCTTTTGCCTTCTTTTTTGACTTAATCTTTGTAGGCAATTTCTCTAATAGACTCAATATTCGATTCAATTTCTTTTAGCCACGTTTCAAAATGTTCTTCTGCTATTCCCGGTCTGCGATCCTGTATCTCCTCGATTAGAAGTTTAGCAATCTTCTTTATATTGTTCAGGCTTTCAATTGTTCTATAATCTCTAAGATATGGCTTTTTGCTCATATCAATTTATCTCCTTCTTTTATTTTTTGTTAGGCACATATATCCTTATTTATAGCCAAAAATAGATGTAACCCTTATATACCAACGTTTTTGAAAACTTAGTTAAAACTTATTATTAACTTATTACTAACTTAGTAAAGCTTACCCCTTATTTATCAACGTTAAGCTTTACTAAGTTTATAATAAGTAAGTATGAAGTTTAAGTAAGTTTTAATATATATATATAAAATAATACTTATAGAGTATTTACTTACTAAAGACAGTAGAGAAAAAATCTTATTTTTCTTTTTAGTCAAAAAACCTTTAAAGACCTTATTTTTCAATAGTTTTAGAAATTTAATAAAAAAAAATTAATCTTTAATATTATTAAATCCGAAAACTTACTTCAAAACTTATTTGAGATCTTGTAAGTTTTCAAATAAAACTTATTAAAGACATTAGATAAGTTTTTCCGGGTCTTTTATACTCCAAAGGCCCCTCTTTCCCACTTCCTTAAATACCATTCCGGCTTCTTTCGCTTCCTTCAATTTATGAGCTACCGCCGAATCCGTTACTCCGAAGTGATCCTGACATAATCTCGATAAATCTTTATAAGAAGCCACGCCTTTAAAACTTTCCTCTAAAACCTGAATTACATCTCTTGCGGTTATTTTGCCCCTTAGAAGTGATACGCTATCTACCGGCTCATATAATAAGGTTTCCGGATTCCTATAAAGGTGCATTGGAATTGGAGTTCTTTCCCATCTCAGGGTAAAATGTATAATCTTGTTTTCCTCTGAATAATTTTCCCCTTCTCTTTCCAATCCTATAAAGGTATCGCACATATTAGCCAGGTAGGAGCTTCCTAATAATTTATAGATGGGTGGGACTTCTTTCGTTCCTTTTGATAGATAAGAGGGTTTTATATAATGGTGTATTATCATCCAGAAACAATCGTAAGTATGCTTCAAAAAATCCCTTAATTTTTTAATATTATCGGATTTGGTTAAGTCTGAGTCTGTAAATAATTGCAGGGGATCTAAAAAAATTACGTCGGGTTTTACTTCGGATATTATTTTTCTTAGGGATCCCAGCTCCGGGTTTTTAGAATCGAAAGTATAATTTTGAGCATTTATTATATGAAGATTCTTCTCATCTTCTTCTCTGATAGCTTTTTCCGTTTCGGCAAATCCATTCATCAATAAATCTGTTTTATCGTTAATAAGGTAAATATCATCTTCGTGATAAAGATATAAGACCTTGCATTTTTTTATTACTTTAAAATCCTCTAAGAAGTGATTGCCCGATACCAAACATAAAGCCATTTGCAGGCCAAAAGTAGTTTTCCCTTCTTTAGTAAGACCGCCAATCAATCCAAAGCCTTTTATGGGGATTATCCCATTACTTAGAAGCATTTTCTTTGGTGGTAATTTAGACCGCCTAAGCTCGTAAAGTGTAATACATTCTCTCTCTTCAATCGGTATCGGTAGAGGAAACTCCGGAGCCTTCTCGATCAGCTTAAAAAGTTCTTCCAGGGTTCCCCCCTGTGTCAGCCAGTCGGTAATATCCCCGTGTTCTTTAAGCCCTGGTAAGATTAGCCACTTAGCCGATTTAGCAATTCCGACCAGGCTATTCCCGATATCCCGGTAAAATGTCCTGCTTACCTTATCGTTATCCGGTATAATAATTATGCTTCTATCTTGAAAGAAATCGTAATATTCGGGTCTCCATTTCTTAAATCCCCTGCCTGCTCCTATATCCGAAGTAGTCGCCAGGATCCCCTCGAATCGGGTCATTAGATTATCGCAATCCTTTTCACCTTCCAGGAGAAAAATTATCTTATCGCCTGAATTATTGATCTTGTCCAGATTGTAGATAACCCTTCTTATCCCCTGAATATTCCTGATTATCCCGCCTTTGCTATCCGGTCTCCAAATCCTGAAAGTTTTTTCTATTTCCCCTTTTTCGTTCCTCTTTTCAAACCTGTATTTTTGATAAAGTAATTTACCTTCTTCGTCTCTATAAGCATAAGAGGCAACCGGCTCCCCTAACGATTCCACCAAATTAAAAGGCTTCAAAGCCTCTGTATATCGCAAGTATTTTTCGTAAGAAATCCCGTGCCGGCCACAGCCAAAACAGTAATAGGATTCAGTTAAATCATAGTAATATAAAGAAGCGTGTTTCTCCGTGTGAAAGCAACAGAGGGCTTTCCAGCGGTGATCCCCGGCTTTCTTAAAAGATAGCTCTATCGCTTTTTTCTCCTCAAAATCCCATAGTTTAAAGTTTCTTGTTTCGTTAATCATTACTCATCTCCTTTATTTGTAATTTCTCCTATCCTCTGTTAAAATAGATAAGAGGTTCTTTCCGGACCATATACCCTAAAAAAAGTGGAGAAAGCCGGGTATATTTTATTATTTTAAAAGGGGAGTGTTAGCGGTTATTTACTAAGCACTCCTCTTTTATTTCAAAGAAAAAGCGCCACTAATAGTTTTTATTACTTCCATTAACAGCGCTGTATTTTTGACTAATGACATTCTTGAAATATTCAATTTTCATTATAATATAACCTCTTATTGAATGCAATTCTCTTCCTTAATAATCTAATCAGAATAGCCCAAATTATGCTCCTGATAGCCTAATTTAATGTTTCCTTAAATCCTAAAACATATTTATTGATTAGACTTCAATTTATTAATTTCTCTCCTTAATTTGCTTCCTTTGTGGCTATTAAAAAACTTCTCAATAATCTTTCTTTCATCTTCCAGGGCAATATGCTTTCTCCATTCGGGATAAGTTTTATATTCAATATCATCAGGATCAAAGCCATCATAAAAAAGCCACTCGCTTAAATGTTCTTCATCATAGCCTTCCTTTAAGAATATAGTATAGGCAAAACTTAAGAGCCTAAAAAGCATATATTCCTCATCATACTCTTTATTTTCTCTCGCTCTACTAAGTTTCCTACAAAAATTCAAAATATAATCGATAGTTTGTCCTGCCATTTCTTTATTTTTATTCACATAATCCGATAATTTGTGAAGACATCTAACAATCTTTTTTCCCGGTTTTATTTCTAAATCGGTATGATAAAGCTTACAGGCCTGTTCAGTCTGTTTTTTATGTTTGTTAGTCTCACCCTCAAAGAAAAAGTAATTATCTAAATCTCTTTTGGTATAGCCTTCATTGATTAATACGTTATAAATACCGCTCAACATTGTTTGAGTTATATATGCTTTATCGACTTTTTCCCATATATCCAGACCTAAATCCGCTCTTTTTATCTCCTTCCTAAGCTCATTACAGAAAGTAAGAATATAATCGGTCGTTCGCTTTGTCATCTTTTTATTCATTTAAAATACTCCCAAAAACCGCTTTCGTCTTTTGGTTCCTTTCATAAATGTTTTTAGAGCTTCCTCTGATACATACCAGAATTGTCCAGGCTTGTGGCCTAAAAGTTTTCCCTCTCTTAGATAAGCTCTAACTGTTAGTTCAGTCAAAGATAAAAGAGAAGTTAGATCCCTAACAGTATAATAGATTTCGTTATCAATTTTTATGGTCATAAGACTGACCCCCCTTTAGATATTATTAGATATCATTACATAGTATCTATATAGTGTCAAATTAACCTTACCAGTCTTGATCAGCAGTCGGTCGCCTTATCCCGGGCATTCTTGAAAGTCTTTTGTTCATATCTACAAAAACTCTCCATTCCTGTTCACTCATACCCGGCTCTTCCGGATTAGTTACCGCTCCATAACTGGCCATAGCCAAAGCAATGGCCAGGTCGATTTTTTTGGTTCCCGATTTCCTAACGATTCTCCAACCCCGGCCACTATAAGCCACCTTACAATTAATCAGGGATAATCTGATTTCTTCAGATTCATAAAAACTTATCCCCTGGCCCTTGATCAGGTTAAAAAGGCATTGAGAAAAAGCGACACAGTTACCCGGTGTAGGATTTATCTTCACCATATTAATCCCTTCTTTTTCAAGATCCTGGGATAATTGTATTGCCTGGTAGGGATCGAAATATAAACCCTGAATATCATAAATTTTAGATAATTCTATCAGGTATCTTTTAACATCATCGAATCGAAATTCCTCTACTTTCGTAGGAATATAAACTTTATGGTC
>NMQN01000106.1 GCA_003575245.1 Candidatus Atribacteria bacterium 1244-E10-H5-B2
AGGCCGGACATAATTCTGCTCTTTTCTTCCCTGTCCTCTTTTTCCTGCATATAGTTTTTACCCTTTTTTACACTTTATTTATCTAACAAAATAACGATATAGGTTAAAGAAAAAAATTAGGTAACCTTTTTATTTTTAACCTTCTTTACTCAAAAATATACTTTCGTTAAATAAAAAACAATTTTTAATATCTCCTAGGCTCCGGGTTGGAAAATATAAAGGTATTGAAAGAATTGATATTAGGCTATGGGTGGAAGGCACTAAAGGCCTGGGTCCTACGCGTCAGGGAATCAATTTTGATATGGAATGGCGCGATAGGTTTTTGGAGATGATTGGAAAGATAGAAGATATAGAAGATATATAGCAGGTGGCTCGTCCCCTGCTGTTTGCCTGGTAGGATTGGAGAAGTTATCCTTTCGATAACCGATCCTGCCGGGCAAAATAATATCGAAAGGAGATTAAAAATGAGTGAAGAAAATATCGATCTATACCATTATGAGGATCACAAGAAAATAACAGTATTAGCGAAAAAGACAGGAAAAGAAGGGGAATATAAAGCACGTTGTATCAATCCTTCCCACGAAGATAAACACCCTTCAATGGGAATTAATACGATTAAGGGGGTTTATAATTGCCTGGCTTGTCATATCAAAGGGGTAACCTGGGAAAAGCATTTAGAAGGTCGAGGGAAAGGTAAAAGTCATAAAGCAAAAAAGGGTAAAAACTATATGCAGGAAAAAGAGGACAGGGAAGAAAAGAGCAGAATTATGTCCGGCCTGGATACCGATCTGGAGAACTGGGAAGGTTATTCTCCAGAGCAAAGAACAGAAATAATACAGGGGATCCCGCTTGATTTATGTTTCTTATCGGAAGAAGAAAAAACAATAGCTATCGGGACGTTGGTTAAGAAAGGAATTTTCAGGAAAACAGAATTACAAAGAAGGATAAATAAAATCAAAAGTTTAATAAGAAAAGTGGTAGTAGTAGATAAGAAAGGGGACGATAAAGAGGATAAAATAAAGACTAAGACCCTGATCCCCGGCCTGATTCACCTGGTAGATAGTAAGGGAACTATTAAGTATCTTATACAGAAAGAGAATAAACTCATTATAGAGGAAACTTATACCGATAAGGAAGGCTTTACTTGCAGACCTAAACAGGATTTACCTATTTGCTATATCAAGCCTGATATTTTAAAGGAATCCCGGGAATTTGATTATTCCCACTTGCTAAAAGATGTTATCCGGTTTATAAAAAGTTATTTGGAATTGCCGGAAAAATCCGGATATCTGATCCTGGCGCTTTGGGTATTTCATACCTATCTAATTGAAAAGTTTAACGTTACTCCGATAATTTATTCTTATGGACTAATGGAAACCGGAAAAACCCGGACCTGTGAGGTCCGGTTAAATTTTTTTAACCGGATCTCCTCTTTATTATTTTTTCTACTCCAGGCCGGAGCAACCTCTAACCTTTCATTTACCATATAAAATATTTACCACCTTTTAAGTTATAATCTTTAAATCCCGAATCCACTAATAACCTCTCTGTCCTCATCGTCAGAAATTCCTATATATCGAAAAGTTACTTTAATATTTCTATGATTCAATAAATTAGAGATCCTTTCGATACTGATTCCCTGCATACGCAAGTGATAGCCAAAGGTTTTTCTAAGCGTATGGCCACCAACTTTATGCTTGATCCCCACTTCCCGGCACCACTCATTAATTAACTGATAGGCTCTGATCCGGGTAATTGGCCTATTCTTTTTTGATTTTTCGTTAGTGAATAGGTATTGATCCAGGTCGAATATATCAGTCTTTTTAAGATAATGACTTATGGCCTCTTTGATCTGCTTATTAAAATGCACCTTCCGGGTCTTGCCGGTCTTCTGCTCTTTGATAGTCAAATAATCTTTTAGATTCCCCTGGCTATCCTTAACGTCTTCAAGTTTCAGAGATAATAAATCTCCTATCCTCAGGCCGGAGTTAATACCAAAGACAAATAGTAAATAATCCCTCTGATTTTTCTGCCGGTATAGATTCCCCCGGATCTGCTTTATTCGATTTTCTGACCTTATCGGTTCTACAATATTCATTACTTTTTTACCCCCTGTAATATGTTTTACTTATCTAACCGAATTATAGCATAAGTATATTATATTTGTCAATTTATTTTAATATTCCTATATGTAGTTCCGAAACCCTTATTTTATATAAGTTTTCTAATTTAACAGAATAGGCATTGTGTTAAATACAAACCTCTCCGGATCAGGCCGGGAGATCCAGGTCACACCAAGAAACGAAAAAAATCTTATACCCCCTTACAGTCCATTTTTTTGGAAAAAACCCCTCTGAGCCACACCAAGAAACCGAGCCACACCGAGCCACACCAAGAAACCAAAAACGATATCCTATAATCGTTGAAAACAAAGGACTTTTTTTTTCAGATTTTTGATTTTTTTTCGCTTTTTTAAATATCATACTTAATCTATATAACAAAATCACGATATAGGTTAAAGAAAAAGATTATACAGTCTTTTTATTTTTATTCTTTCATACCTCAAAAGATACTTTTGTTAAATAAAAAGCCACACCGAGCCACACCAACGAATTGAGTTATATATACCCTTACAGCGTTTTTATTTTTTAAGATTCCCTCAATTATACATAAACCCTTTTATATCGAATAAGAAAAAATCAAAAAAACCCTGTTTTTGAGTAAATTTTATACCCTGTTTTTTGGCCTTAACTGACCTTTTTACTTAACAAAAGAATTTTCTCTTTTCTCTCCTGATTCATATTCTTACATTTAGCACCTATAATTATATAAAAATCCCTCTCATCAATCTTATTCTCTTTTACTGCATTAATCATTACCTGGTAAAAATTATCGAATCTATCTAAAAAATTCAATCGTTCCGGTAACATTCAAGATCACCTCTTTTTTAAATATCACTTAAACTAAACAAAAAAACTTTTGTTCGCTAAAAATTAAATTTTCCTCTTTTCATTTTTCTATCTCTCCGGTTCCCTTCTACCCTCAGAATTGCCACAAAATTATTAACTCCTTTTAAGAGATAGCAGGAAAGGTAAGATACGGATATTTTTCTGATCTGATTTTCCCGGCTCCCGGTTTCCGTTAATCTCTTTTTATAAACTTGTCTTAATTAAACACCGGATAGATGGTAGATATATATCTTGCACTACTAAAAGTAGTAGTTATAAAATACCCCCTATATACTAAAAGTAGTAGTTATACAACTACTAAAAGTAGTAGTTATCAACTACTATATTTAGTATCTATAAATGCTATTTTTTCTTGAATCGATTCCCCATAAATTTATGGCCTTTTTTAAATTTAGTCTTAAATATTTTAGGTAAAATCTTTTTTAGATCTACCTTAACAAAGTCTTTAGTTCCGTATTTCTTCCACCTATCAGATAGGCCATATATTGCCGATTGTTTTTCCAGGCCACCACGCTTTATAACATCAATAAAACCTCTTTCAATTAGCTTATTTCTGCTCTTAATAAAAGTATCTATGGCCATTATATTTTTAGCTTCCTGGTATGTAAAAATAATATTCCTGGTATTATCGGTATGCCACCTAATTTTAAACTCAAAATATAGCCACTTAGTATGAATTTTTAGGCCTTTCCAGGCTTCAGAATTTAAAATATTATGCTCGATATAACTCCAATTTCCATTAATTTTGTTTCTATTCTTTTTCTTTTTACTCATATAATTATCTTCCTTTCAAGCCTGGCCAATGATCAGATCGAAAGGAAAATATAATCATAAAATCCAATCACCGGCCAGGTTAAAAGCAGGAAGGATCAAACCCACCTGCCGGGTATCAAACATCATTCAAATATAACCCCTAATGCTAAATTTACCCCCTAATTATCGTTTCTTTGACCTCTCTGGTATCTTTACACCTTCAATATTGCTATATTTGATATTTATATTGCTATATTTGATATTTATATTGATCTATGTAAATATCTTTTTGTTTCTCCAGGCTTAAGGATTTCCAAAGTTTATTTATATTTCTTGCCTCTAACTTAGTTATCGAATATCCCTCAAAAATTTTCAGCAAAATTCTTATTTTAACTAAATATTCAAGATCTTCCCAAAATTCATTAATCATTTTTTTAGTTTCCTGATCAGTTTTTAATCTAAAGCTATCTAATACCATAATTTTTAACTCCTTTTTTTAAAGCAACATTTTGTAAAAAAATATATATCTGGTATAATCTTTTTTCATTTCTTCAATATCTTTTTTAGTCAAATTTACATCATATTGCTCTTTAGCAACCCTGATTATTGTTTCGATTTGTAATCCTTTATCCTTAGTTTCGTATAGAGATCTATTCCCCATAATCGAATGGTATGCCTCGAATTTATTGCCTGTAATTGCCATAATATTTTTACCCCCTTTCATTTTTTTATAATCCCGGTAGAGCAATTAAAGGGCAAAGAAAAGGCTTGTCGCCAACCTCTCGAAAGGCTTTAAATACTCCACCGGGTAACCGGTCAGGCCTGCCAAACGAACCTGGCCGGGATTGCATTTTATTTATTTGTATGCTAAAATAAATTAGTCTATAAAAGACTTTGTTTAGTTTTTCTTCTGCTTCTTTAGCTTTTTTCTCTTCTTAGAAAAAGGGATATATTTAAGGTCAATGGCCTTATACCCTAATTTCTTTGATAGAGATTAGGTTGAAGTTCAATAAATTTCTCCAGAAACAGGGGAGCCTTACTGCTCTCCTGTTTTTGTTTCTAATCAAGTCCTGAACCAACCTCTAAATATTCTATTCTTCTTTTTTAAGAAGACTTAGGGATTCTATGACAGCCTCTTTATAGTTAGATCCCGGATTTTTTTCTAAATATTCTTCTATCAATTTTTCTTCGAGAGTTAATTCTTCTCCTCTTAAAATAACTTTGACCGCTTCTTTATACGTAGCCCTCGGATTTGCAGAGAGGTAATTTTCAATAGCTTTTAAATTTTCTCTCTTTTTTATTTCCTCTGCAGTAAACTCTTTTTTAGGTTCCGGTTCCGGTTCGGTTCGATCTAAAACTTCGATAACTGCATCCCGGTAAGATACGCCTTTATTTTCAGGCTTGGCCATAAATTCTTGAACCTTCTTCTCTTCTTCGGTAAATTTTTCATCATTAGTTTTTTCGTTAGACATCTTTTTCACCCCCTTTAATTTATTAATAAATTCTATTATTTTTTCTATATCAATATCCTTCTGATCTGCACATTCTAATATTCTCTTTGCGTCTGATCCACTTATATTTTTTAAATGATATTCCTCTTTTATATCACTCATAATTTAGATTGCTCCTTTCTTTTTTTAATTTTTTCATATCAACAATTATGGTAATCGATTCGTATTTTTTAGGATCTTTAGTTTTCTTTTTATCTAATTCCAGGTATTCCCGGATAGACCCGATATAAATTATTTTCTGATCCATAAAATTTAATCTCCCTTCAATCCTGATTCCGGGACATAGCTCTTTTAAGCCAGTATCTTATCTGATATTCCTTTTGTTTTTCCGGGTGTTTTTTATACCATTTTCTAAGCCAAAGTTTATTATAATCAGGATTTTTTAATCTCCATTTTTTATACCATTTACGCCTGGCCTTTTTCATTTTTTCGTAGGCTTTAGGATCTTCAATCTTTAAATTTTCTATACATATTTTTCGATATTTCCATATTTCTTTATTAATTAATTTCACTTTCATTTTATCCGAAACATTTAATTGACTTATTTTTTTCAATTCGATCACCTTTCTTTATTTGATAATTCCTCTAAAATCTGTTAGTATATAAAAAGCCCTACAAATGTTAGGGTATATATTTTTTAAGAAGGGAATTTCGATTTCTCCAGTTCGGATTCCCTTTTTATTTTCAACAAAAAAAACGCCATTAAGAGATCTTCGTTCCCACTCCTAACGGCGTCATTAACGCTATACTTTCTAATAATCTAACAGCACCATCAGCGCTATAATAATTAGATAGTGTTAGTTTTTTATTAACAATATTCAATTTTTTACTCTCAATATTTATCATATAAGAAAATTCTATATTATGCAAGTTTTTAATTTCCTTCCCGGATCTACCATAATTTTTTATTCTTTATATATCTCTTTTAAATTTTTATTAGCCTCATTAATTCCCTGGACAAAATTATCCCACTCATCAAATTTAAAGCCACAAGAGGCCGAAACGTCTAAACTGGCAATATAAAGGCCTATCTCATCTTTTCCCATTTCACAACCCATCGCCAGGGATTCCCCAATCTTAGTTTCTGATAATAAAGTTTGTCTATCTTTCCCAAAGGCTTTTACAAATCCCTTAAATTTAATTTTATTTTTCATAATAATTTTTTAATCTCCTTTTTTAAGAATAATAATAAAATAGAATATGTGCAATCCTACAATATCAGGAGCTGGTACCGGGCTATTCTTTTGTGCAAAATACACAAGAATTACCATATTCGCCGGATTAATTTCCTACCTATAATTTTATTCTTGACTCTCCTGGCCAGTTTTTTAGGATCTCCGCTTGTAATAACCCGGACATCATTAGCTTGCCTGGCCAGCTTGTATAAAAAGCTAACTGTTTTATTTAATTTCATTTAATCAATTACCCCCTTATTTTTAAAATTGCCAGTATTAACGATTTCCGCTTTTCGTCTTTTTCTCTTTCTATCTCTTTTTGTTTTTTTATTATTTTCCTCTCGGTTTGTTTGATTAGCTCTATTTGACCGTTCCTAATTTCTTCCTCTCCTCGCTGTATAGGAAAATATGACCAACATAATTTCCCCGCAAGAGATTCTTGAACTTTTTCACGAAAATCGTTAAACTCATCATATCTTTGATTTACAAAACTTTCATACTCCTTTAGTATCGTTTCCAAATATTTATCAATATCTACACCCTCTATTATCTCGTTTTTTTCTATTAGATTCTTATTCACTTATTTATTCACCCCCCTTTATTTTTTCCCAATAAAATGATCAAGATTTTTAGTCGATATATAATATCTCTTTCCTACTTTTATCGCTCCCGGGATTCGGCCAGTCCTTAGATATTTCCTTATGGTAAATTTGCATAACCCTAATATTTTTACGAGATCCTCTACCTGGTAAAACTTAATATCTTTAATTTGCTTACCCGGATAAATCCTTTTAACTTTTTCCATAATATTGAATCCCCTCTAAAATTTATTTATTTGCATTTATTATATACCTAATATTTTATTTGTCAAATTAACCTTACCAATCAAAGGCTCGATATTCCGGATCTTCTTCTAACGGATCAAGAGAGCTAAGACGCCGGCCAGCGGATTTATATTCAACTATAAATTCCGGCTCTTCCGGAGCGGTAACTGCTCCATAACTGGCCATAGCCAAAGCAATAGCTAAATCGATTTTTTTAGTTCCTGATTTCTTAACGATTCTCCAACCCCGGCCACTATAAACCACTTTACAATTTATCAGGGATATCCGGATTTCTTCTGATTCATAGAAATTTATCCCCTGGCTTTTAATCAGGTTAAAAAGACATTGAGAAAAGGCAACACAATTCCCCGAAGTTTGAGGCAATTCCACCATATTGATATTTTCTTTTCTGAGATCCTGAGCTAAACTAATGGCCTGGTAGGGATCAAAATAAACCCCCTGTATATCGTAAAGTTTAGATAATTCGATCAAGTATCTTTTAACATCATCAAATTGTAATTCTTCGGTTTTCAGAGGAATATATATTTTATGATCCACCGAAAAAATTTTATTATCAATCTTTCCCACTCCACAAATAGCGGTATAGTCGTTTCGATATCCCACATCAAGCCCCAACCATACCGGGATTTTTCCTTCCGGCCTTCTCTTTAGCTTATAATCAATACAGGATCTAAAATCTTCATCACTCATAAAAGATTCTTCTTCACTTACCCATAAATTTTTATGCAACCGCTTGAATAAATTAGGCCTCATACCCGGCTTATGCTCCTGGCTATCGAGATATTTTTTAGTTACAAAACTTGAAGGATTGGCCTCTTTCCCCTGCTTAATATAGAAATAACTATCCGGAGTATTGCCTTTTTTTGATTCTTTAATCAGATCCCAAAGTAAACCTTCTTCCGATCTTCCAGCGGTAGAGGTTACCAGGATAAGAGGATATTTATATACTGGGGATAATTGCATTTCTTCAAAAAAGAATTTCAGGGAATCAGTATCAAAAGAGGCCAGCTCATCGATACAGATTAAGAGGCAATTAAGGCCTGCACTTGATCGATAACTACTCGATAAACATCTTAAAATCGTTCCAGTATTGATATTTTCGACATAATCGGTATAGATCCTGCATATACTATCGAGCTTAGGATTTTTCCTGATCATAGTAACAATTTTCCGGTAAGTGATAAAATTCGATTGATCCTTTGAGTTACTGCAAACATAAATTTCCCCTGATTCCTGAGTAGTCAAAAACCAGTTTAAAACCATAGCCGAAAAGGTAGATTTTCCGTTTTTTTTGGCCAGGGATATCAAGATCAATCGAGGCCTATTCTTATAAAAGCAGTCTGTAAAAACTTCTCTCTCCCATTTTTCAAGCCTGATTAATTCCTGTTTTTTCTCCGGTAGATAGACTTCTTTTTCTGCAAATTGAATTATATCTCTTTCATATTCCCGGATAGAAAAGCCTTCACTTTTACCAGTCTTTAATTTTTCTTTGTGTCTTTGTTTAAGCCCTTCATTTTGCTTTTTTTTCGCTTTTCGAGTCTTGACCCGATAACTTTCTTTCAATCTCTTTTTTATGTTCTTGGCCATAATTTACCACCTGATTTTACTGCCCGGATTAAATAAAATATAGTCTATAAAAGCCCGGCATAATTTAATAAAATTTTTAATAGCCATAATAGATTACCCCCTTTTTAGAACGCCGTTCTATTTTTTAAATATCCCTGCTCCGCGGAGAGAGTTCGATAAATCGAATCCGCGCTGCGGCAGCTGCTACTTTAGCCGGAGCTGCTCCGGTTACTACTGTACTAAAGCTGCTATACTCGATACTCAATACGCGATACGCGATACGATATACTAACGCTTTCGATTAGTCGTTAGCAAATAGTTAGTACTAACATTTTACCAATTGACCAATTGGCCGATTGACCAATTAGATTAGTCGTTAGTGAATAGTGAATATTAACTATTCACCTGAATAGAAAGTACTTTATATCCCTGCCCCCAAGTATGCACTAAACCGGGGAGCAGGGGATCGGCAATCCGGTAAACTCCCGTCAGAAAGTCCGGATCACCGAATTAGTTTACTTATTCATTTCTTTTTCTTAAACAAAAAATAAATTATTCCTACTACCACAGCTAAAACTATAACAAGAAGCCACCAATCCATTATTTTTCACCTGCCTTTTTATTTAGTAATAGTTCGTTATAATCCACGCTTTCCCCTTGCCCTAAAGAGCCTATAACCTGACCCCGAAGATCGTATAATTTTATTTTAATACTTTTTCGTTCTTTTCTGTCCTTTCCTTTCTTTGCCAATCGGTGAAGATTATTGGCTAATCTTTTATTTATTTCCACCTTCTTAGGCTCACCACCTTTATTATTTGATAATACGTTCAGAATACCCCTAAAAAACGATTTTAAACCCCTTCTAAGCGTCAATCTTATGCTCCCCTGTATGATTTTATGCACCTTATAAAAACTCTAAGGCTTAAAGATAGTTAAAAGTTATAAGAAATAAGGCTTTTAATCGATTTAGCTAAAAATAAAACCTCGAAATTTCGCTTTTAAGGGGGGTATAGGTAGAATCGCTTGTCT
Source organism: Candidatus Atribacteria bacterium 1244-E10-H5-B2 (assembly GCA_003575245.1). The sequence goes on from NMQN01000106.1 coordinate 9,849, forward strand.
TTATACCTTATATTCGGCCTTTTCGGTTAAAAACTTACGCCTTTTCTTTTTCAATCGCTTCAATCGCTTCTTTTTATATTCAATGAGGGAACTGGCCTATAAATGTGAAACGCTGACCTCTCCAACGGAAGCCACTTTATTTCGATCCGCAGATTATTTCAAGAATACCCTGGTCATCGATGAGGTGAAGCTCTGGGGTAAAGATGGGAACGAAGAAGTGGCCAGGCTGATAAAAAGCAGATATAAACGAGGCCTGAAAGTATCTCGTATCAATATGGGTAAAGATAAAAGAGGCGAGGATCAAGTCGAATATTTTGACGTTTTTAGCCCTTTGATGATCTCCACTACCGAAAGCATACCCGATATAATCGAATCCCGCTGTATCCGATTCACTATGCAGAAGAACGTAAACCCGAATGTGGAAAGAGATATCGATAAAGGACTGGCCGGAGATCTGAGGAGTAAACTAACTCTATTCAGGGCTAACCTCATTGATAGAGAACTAAAGAAAGTAGAGGACATATCCCGGAGAAGGCTGAACGAGATATTGAAACCCTTATACCAGGTATTAATGGAGATAGATCCGGACCGGGAAAATGATTTTAAATTGATAGTTAAGCAGTTAGAGGAAAGCAAAAAATCAGAGGAAGGCTATTCTGATAATGCTTTAATGGTTGGTGAGATCGTAAATTTTTATAATGAAGGGGGTAAAACTTTTATCACCACTAAGGAATTGGCCAGGCGAATAAACGAGGACAAAAATATAGATGAATTTACCACTAAGAAAGTTGGTTGGATTGTAAGGCCTTTTGGCTTTCAGAAAGACAGAAGATTAGGAGATCAGGGATATATTATAAATATCGAAATATTGAAACATTTAGTAGAGAGATACAATACTTCTCCGATTAAGGTAAAAGGTAATCTTTTTAGTGATCAAGAAAATGTTTGACTGACACAACTAACACAACTAACACAACTTTGGGGAGTGCCTAAGACATAACTTACATAACTTAGTAGTTAGTGTTAAATTTTGAATTTTTTATATATATATCAATACTTACGTAGAAATAAGGGTTTCAGAGTTTTCCTAAAAAAGTGAAAAAAAGTTGTTAGGCACTCCCCAAAGTTGTGTTAGTTGTGTTAGTTGTGTAAATAGAATTATAGAAAGGAGAATTAAAATTATGACTAAATTCAAAGGTCCAGGTAACCCCTGGAGAGAAAAAGTCGAGAAACTGAGGCTTGACTGCTTTTGGGAAGGTGGAGATCTCGAAGATAAGCAATTTATGTTTGAGGGATA
>NMQN01000019.1 GCA_003575245.1 Candidatus Atribacteria bacterium 1244-E10-H5-B2
TAAATAACTGTAATTATCATTCTAGCGATTGAACCCATTAGTCCTAAAAGCCACGGAGTTATCATCTTAATCCTCCTTCCATTATTTTATAAGAGTCCCACTATATAACTTTGGGTATCGCCAAGAATTTCTATAATATTTTTGTTACGATTAATCTGAGTAAAATTATGTAGAGACAGTAAAAGAGCAACAAGAGCAATCACAACTCCAACCCAAAGAATTATCTTCTCTAATTTTCCCATTTGAAACCTCCTTTTTATTTTCTTAATCTCCGATATTCCCGGTTATATTTTTTGATCTCTTCTTTATGATTTTCTATCCATAATTTTCTTGTAGCCTGGCAGGCCTCTTTATTTTTTTCGTAGTATGCCAAAGCTCTCTTTTTGATTGCTTTCTTATTTTTTTTATACCAGGCTGCAGCAATTTTTTTTAGGCGTTCTTTATTATTCCTTTGGTAATTCTCAAAATAAGTACTTCTATCTCTTTTATGATTTTCCTGGTATTTTTTGACCTTAACTAATATCTTCTCCCTGTTTTCATAATAATATTTTAGAGCCTGCTCACTTTTGCAAACTCTGCAAGCTCCATTTCTACCATCAGAGGAACGTTTATCGACTGAAAAGCTAAAAAGTGATTTTCTCATTTTGCATATTAGACAGACCTTAAAGCGTTTCTTAGTCTCCTCTTCTTCCCGCGATTCGAGTTCTTTCTCTATTTTTTTCTTTAAAGATAAGTCAATAAATTCATATGGGCCCTTGTACCTACTACCCAAATTAACCCCCTTTAAACGCCCTGCTCCTCGAAAGACAAATCAGAAAACGAGGAGCAGGGTCAGGCTCGGGAAAGCACCGATCAAACCCGAGCCTGATAATTCTTTGCTGTTAATAGACTTTTAACTTTAGTGAGCTATCCCATAGGCAACCCCCTGTTGCTTCATTTAGGAAATATAAGCTATAACACCACCACCTATTAAATACCCCCTGCCCCTTAGCCCAAAAATTCAAAAGACTAAGGAGCAGGGTAAACGGCAATCCGGGGGGTTGGTAGTCTATGAGGTCATTCAATTGAGGCAAGGGAAAGAAATTATTAAATGACCCATAGCTCAACAGTATAACCTCTCCTATTTAGCCCGGACCGCCAAGTTATTTTAATTGAATCCTTTCTTTATTTCTTCTTTCAATTCTCTGCCCGACTGATAAGATATTAGTCCTATCGCGAGAAAATTAATTATTGGAATCAAAATCCACCACATAATTTTAATTACCCCCTTTCTTCTTTTTCCTGATCGAAAAATAAACTATTCCTGCTACTACGGCTAAAACTATAATAGGAAGATACCACTCCATTATTTAAACCCCCTTTCTTTTTTTACGATGACACGACCATATCGCCAGTTTGTATATTTTGACTAAAAAAATATATAGAATTACGTAGGATCTGAAAATCGATTTCCCTTTTTCCTTCTTTTTTTTGTATGATTGCACAATACTGCAGAAAAAATTTATTCCTGATTTTGATAACTCACTCAGATAGCCCTGAAAAATGCTCCTGATAGCCCTGGTTCGCATTTCTTTACTCTTTATAGCCTATTACCACTCTCTCGTGTATTTCTCGAAATTATATTCATCGATTCTCTTAACAAGCGTCTTGTCTGAAGGAGCAACATATACCTTAACTCTATTAGCAAAAATCCTTATGGTTCTACAAAATAAAATATATTTCTCGTCAGGGCTCTTATAATAATCATAACCATAAGCCCTTGCTATCTTATAATCCCATATAGGAGAGAAACCAGGGGCTAAAATATGTAAGGCTTTAGATACCGATACTGGAGATTTTCTACCTTTCATTTTTCCCGAATCAATCTGTAAGGCCTCTAAAAATTCTCTGAATAGTCTCTTTATATCTTTCTCATCAGATTCTGATAAACTAGTTATGCACCTTTTTCTAAAGCTACTTAATTTAAAAAGATTAGCACCTATACATCTTTCTAATTTATCAAAATCAAAACTACCAAACCGATAAAACGCTTGATTCCAAGATAGCAAGAACGCTCCCGTGCCAATGGCCATGTTATAGAGATCCTTCCAAAAATAGGGAATAAAGAACGAAGATACCTCATATATGGCATCTCTTGGTTCTCGTCTTTCAAATTCTTTTATCCCCTGGAGAAATTCTTTTTGACTGGGAATATAGGCTATTTTACTTTTCATCCCTTAAAAGGGAATACCCTTATTCCTTTCCTGAATGCTTTCTTTAAATCTCTTAATTTAGCCATTTCGCTAAGAAGATCATATCTCCCCCTGCATCTTCCTATTCTCTGGCCACACCTGGGGCAACCATAGGCATCGAGGGGGAATCCCCTCTTACCCACAGTGGCTTGGCCTTCCCAATCGCAACTTTTGCACTTAACTTTGATATTCATTTCTAAAATACCACCTTATATTATTTAATAAATCACTCAGAATACCCCTAAAATAGGGCTCCTGATAGTCTGATTAGAGTTTATTTAACCCTACTGGTATGGATCTATCAACCCCTTTTTAGCTTTAAAGCCTGAAAATAGCTAAGAGTTATGAGAAATAAGGCTTCAAAATTAATTTAGCTAAAATCAGAGCTTCAAATTTCGCTTTTAAGGGGGGGTCAAATTTAAGGCCTTTACGTCTCTATACCTTATTTTCGCCCTTTTCCGTTAAAAAACTTACGTCTTTCCTTTTAAATCGCTTCTTTTTCTGATTCCGGTTAAATTTATCTAACCGGTCTGCTTTTAACCTATTTTTTCTACACCATTTTAAGGCTCGTTCTAACCTTTTATCTATCATTATTTAAGAAATTCACCACCCTTAAATTATCACCACCGAACACTATATTTTTTCTCCTATTTCGTCTATCTTTTTTTTGCACTTTTATACCGCCTGGGATAAAGCCCTTTTAAGCCAGTATCTTTTTGTATACTCTCTAAACTTCTCCGGGTGTTTTTTATGATATGCCCGGAGCCAGTCCTTATTATAGTTTGGATTACCGGACCGCCAATTCCTAAGATATCTGTTTCTTGCTTCTCTTATTTTTTTATAGGCCTCAGGATCGTTTATCTTTAGCCTTTCAAAATACGCTCTCCGGTATTTATTGATTTCCTCATTGACTAGCTCTTTTGCCTCTGAATCCTTGACGTTCACACTTACATTTTTAACATTCACACTTTTATTTAAGACGTTCACACTTTTGCCTAAAACATTCACACTCTTATTTTTAACATTCACACTTAATACATATTCACCAAAGCTAACCCTTTCAACCTTCTCCTCTTTGCACAGATTAGACAGAATTTTCCGAATGTTCGCACTTGTTTTTTTTAGTCCAGAGGCTATAATTTTAGGACCCAAAGGTTTCTCGCTTTGAGATAAGAGAGATATAATTCTGTCCCGGGTATTCATAGCTTTTATTTAATATCCCCCCCTAAAAATGCTTCTAAATCCTCTTTAATTACATACCAGTTTTTACCGATCTTATGACCTTTAATCTTCCCTTTCCTTAAATATGCCCGGATAGTTAGCGGAGTAATAGGCAGTATTTCCGCTAATTCTCTTATTGAATATAGCTTCTTATCATCAAATTTTATAGGCATAATCTTTAAACCCCCTGTTATTTTTCTTTAACATTACCACATTATTTTATATATTGCAATATTGCCTTACAAAAAAGATTGAATATCATAATTACTTTACATAATATAATTTATAGGACGTTGTAACTCTGTAATCGTTATGATATAAGGCTTTCAGAAGATTAATAACGGAGAAATAGAGGCATAAAAAGATAATCGATTATCGTTAATAACGTCCTTTGTGCCTTCAACTATCGTTTATATAGGTAAATCTCAACTTTTCTCTTGATGTTTCCGATACGTGGGAATGAAGGAATAAAACCCTTAAAGAATAAGGGATAATCAGTCATAAAGAGTTTACTCTACATGAGCCCGGTATAATCCGATCCATCGGATTCTTTACCCTGGTATTTTAGCTAAAAAAGCAGGTTAAGGTATAAATGCTTATCATTGCCTTAAAAATGTAGGGAGTGGCGTATAAAAGCCCTCTACGTTCGTTAAAAGGGTATTCCTGGAGATTAAACTGGTATTAGTGGAGAAGTAAAGAAAGCAAGATCACAGTAGTTTGACCTTGAAAAATTAGGATAGGTTATTTGTGGAGATAGAGAAAAGCAAGGTCAACCTACTTTGACCTTGGGATAAACCTCAAGATGGTTTGAGGTTTACTTTAGAAAGTTACGGGATTAAAAGCAAGTTTCACCTACTGGAAGGTTGGAAGATTAAAAAACCATCAAGTTAACTTGATAGTTTATAGATTATTTGTGGAGATAGAGAGAAGCAAGACGATAGCACTATCGCCTTGAAAATTAAAAAAATAATAGCTCATTACCTTGTTATCCGGGGATCAATCATTATTCGGGTATGATACCCTATGCAATTCGTTTAAGAGGTGCTTTTAGTGCTGAAATTCACGTTCCAGGTGCCTTTCTACCCCTGTTATCAGCTCACCAGCTATCGACCCCTTACCATACCCTATATAATTTATCCTATCCCTGTAAAACCCTGTTAGATAGGTTCCTTTTCAAGGGATAGATAAGAGCCTTCCATGCGTATAACAGCCCCATGAGCGGCCTCGTTTTACATCTGTTCCTAATCTGTTCTTAACCTGTTCCTCGTTCTGTTCCCCGTTCTGCTCCTCGCTACCTTGATATTTATTATAATTTACAATGGTTATAAC
>NMQN01000623.1 GCA_003575245.1 Candidatus Atribacteria bacterium 1244-E10-H5-B2
TAATGTTTTGTTGGTAATGGTAATGTGTCTTCTGAGTACTGTGAATATCCCTGCCAAGTCTCTGGTAATTTAATATCCTTTTGTAAAGCATCTTCATATAATTGAGAACCTGGATAAGCCATGGTTGTATAAAAATTTACATACTCAAAATTAAATTCCTTTGCCATATTTAATGTTTCCTGCATTGTTTCAAGATCATCATCAGGAAGGCCAAAAATAAAGTTTCCAATAATATAAATACCTGCAGCCTTTGTCATTTCAACAGCTTTTTTTATTTTATCTTGTCCAAATTTTCCCTTGTTAACACCATCACGAACTTTTTTACTTCCTGATTCAATACCATAAGCAAGCCAATTAATTCCCGCTTGTTTCATCTTCATTAACAATTTCTCGTTTACGGTATCTATTCGAGCATAAGCCCAAATATTTAAATTGTATCCACGTTGAATAATCAAATCGCAAAACTCCGTCACTCGATTCTCTCTAAGAACAAATATCTCATCCAGAATTTTAATATTTTTTACTTTATAATTTTTAACAAGAAAATCTATCTCTTCTACTGCTCTTTTAGGGCTGCGAAAACGAATGCCAGGCTGACCATTATACATTGTGCGGATATTACAGTATGTGCAATTGAAAGGACACCCCAAACTTGTATAGATAACTGTATAGGGTTTCCTTTGGTCAATATGGTCGAAACAGTGCCAATTGTGAGCTCTATATTTCTCCATTGATAAAAGGTCCCAAGCAATAAGAGGTAATTCATCAAGATTCTGAACTAATTTTCCCCATCCATTTGATATTACTCTATTATTTTTCATATACCAGAGACCTTCGATTTTGTAATCTTTTGTTTCTTCACCTGCTTTTAATAAATCTAAAAGTTCGAGGATGGTATAAAATCCTTCTCCCTGGCAAATAAAATCAGGTTTTTCTTCTCTTAGAGTTTGTTCGGGAAGAGCTGATGGATGAAGGCCTCCAAGAATTGTTTTGGTATTTGGTGTTTTATTTTTTAACGCAGTTAAAAGTTCACTAGTGGCAGTCATTTTGGGTGTAGAAGCTGCAGAAGGGTTTGAGCCCAAGACAATAATACCAGTTAAAAGAGGATTATAGTCTGCAATCTTCTTTGCTGTATACTCAGAAGACCAATTTTCTACCTCAGCATCTATTATTTTTACTGAATATCCGTGCTCTCTAATAAATGCAGCAATCAACCCACACCAAAGCGGAGGCTCGATTCCAGAAAGCGAAGAAGCTAAACCGCCATATATCTGTCCCCGACCACCAGGATTAACTAACAATAAATCCAGTTTTTCTGCCATAAAAATCTCCTAAATATTAGAAAATTGATTTCTTTTTATAACCTGATATCCTTTTATTAATTCCGCAATACCTTGTTGCAATGAGTAATCAGGCTTAAAGTTAGTAGATTCTATTTTTTCATTATTCACAATATAATCTCTCTTATCAGGATCTTCCCCTATTTTGGCTTCTGTAAAATAAAAATTAGGAATCTGTTTTTTAATCTCTTCACAAAGTTCCCACTTGCTTAGGTTAGCATTACTTAATCCGACATTGTAAGGCTCATCTTTCATCTTATCAAAGTTATCAAGACAATGGATAAATACTTTCGCCACATCACGTACATGTATATAATTTCTTTTAAAATGAGATTCGAAAAGAACCAGACAATGATCAGTAACTGCGCGATAAGTAAAATCGTTTACTAAGAGATCAAGTCGCATACGCGGGCTAATTCCAAATACCGTAGCAAGTCGCAAGGTAATACAATTACCAGCATCCAAAAGAACCTTTTCTATCTCTACTTTTAAACGACCATAGAGAGAGATTGGATTAAGAGGTGTTTTTTCAGTACAATAAGTCCCTTCCTGGCCTATTCCATACCCGCTATTTGTAGTAGGAAAAATGATTATCTGTTCTTTGCTTCGCAACTCTAATATCATCTTGACTGCATCGACATTTATAGTTTTTGCTGCAACGGGATCCTTTTCGCATAATGGTGCACCTGTCATACAGGCGAGAGGCAAAATTGCATCTACATTTTTAAAATACTTAACAATGATATTTTTATTTCTTACATCTCCACGAATAATAGTTAAGTTTTTATTATAACAACAATCTAATAATGAAGTCTGATTATACATAAAATTATCTATGACTATTACTTCATGGTTTTTTTTAAGTAATTCAGGAACTAATATAGATCCAATATATCCGGCTCCTCCAGTAACTAATATTTTCATTTTATCTTTCTCCTATTGATTGGAATAAAAATCTGCCACTTCAATTAATAAAGTAGATTTGTTATTTGTTTCTTCTAACGCATGTCTGTAAGCAGGAATTATATCTTTGCTGTTATTAAGTTTTATGACTTCAACGTTTTTCAGCATATGTTTAAGTGCTATTGTATAGTCCGAGCAATGTTGTATGCCTGGATAAAGTGGTTTAGTGCTGCCAATTGCTGTTCTGATAATTATTTTGGGTTTAAATTGGCCACAAGACATTTCTTCTATTTTGTCCAAATGATTTACCAATTGATTTGTAGCTATTATTAAAAAATCTATTCTTGGATAAATAGAAACGGGTATATCTCCTTCTAATGATAGTCCTATCGACATTCCCATTTGCATATCCTCAATCAATGGAAGCTCTATTTTTCTTAAATTTGGTACCCCCTGTAGTGTTGAAGACATAATGCTGCCCGGATACACTATATTCTGTCCTAAAAATATAACTTTTTTATTCTGAGCGAGTAAATTCATAGCTTCAGTTAATTTATCTTTATAAGTCATTTAAAACACCACCCATACTCCACACCCTTGATGTGGATATATTCTTTTATACTCATACTTTATAATTTTTGGTTTAGATTTACTCTTACCCCATACTTCTTGAGTAGGTGTATTAACGCTAAGCCCATTATCTTCAACAACAAATACAATTGGTAAGTCATTTCTTCCAGCATATTTAGTGCACTCATAAAACATACCCATTTCAGCGCTCATATCACCGACAAATGCCCATACTCTATTTTTTGATCCTTTTCTCTTTAAAGCCATAGATACACCAATAGCAATCGGCAAAATCCCACACATTATAGCAGATGTAAAAAATCTATGTTCTTTATTGTTTATATGTATGCTCCTGTTTTGTAATATTTCTTTTTTTAGCCATTTTTTGTCTATGCCTTTAAGAAGGGCGTGATAATGACTTCTATGTGTCGAAAATACCCAGTCATCTTTTTTAATATCTCTAAAAATATTTATTAGAGATTCTTCATTACCTCCAGCTAGGTGAACGGGCGATTTTATCTTTTTGTCAAGGAATATGTTTTTTATTTCCTCTTCAAATCTTATTAACTCTTCTTTTTTCATTTTTTTGCTTTTCCTCCTCTATCTGCTTAAACCAAGTATAAGTTTTTTCTAAACCTTCTTTTAAATCTGTTTTTGTAGACCAGCCTAATTTGTTCATTTTACTTATATCCAATAATTTATTCGGTATACCATCTGGTTTGTTATCATCAAAACCCAGTTCACCCTCAAATCCTGTAATTTCTTTTATCGTTAATGCTAATTCTCTAATAGAAATATCTTTGCCATAACCTACATTAATTATTTCCGATTGATCATATTTATTCATTAAAAATAAACAAGCATCTGCAAAATCGTCAACAAAAAGAAATTCTCGTCGGGGGGCACCACTTCCCCAGATTATCACTTCCTTCTTTCTATTTATTTTTGATTGGTGAAATTTCCGAATTAATCCTGGAATCACATGAGAGGTTTTCAAATCAAAATTATCATATGGACCATAAACATTTGTCGGTACAACAGAGATAAAATTAGTATTATATTGTTTCTTATACGCTTGGCACAATTTTATTCCTGCAATTTTTGCAATAGCATAAGCCTCATTGGTCGGTTCTAATAAACCGGTTAATAAAGCTTCTTCTTTCATCGGTTGTAGGCAAAACTTGGGATAAATACAAGAACTGCCTAAAAAAAGTAATTTCTGCACCTTTGTTTCACAAGCAAAATGAATTATATTCGTTTGTACTTGGAGGTTTATATAAATAAGTTCAGCAGGATAATTTATATTTGCCAGTATACCTCCTTCCTTAACAGGAGCTAAAAAAACATACTCAGGCTCCTCCTGTAAAAAAAACTTACGCACCTCACTCTGATTGGTCAATTCGAGTTGAGAGAAGGATTTAGTAATGAGGTTATTAAAACCCGCTGTTTTCAGACATCTAACCAGAGCGACACCAATCATTCCCTCGTGTCCTGCAATAAATATTTTGACATCTTTATTCATCATAGGGTCTTTCACCTTCTACTATCTCTTTTGCAGTATTCATATTATCACCTTTGCCACTATTATTTCTGTTTATTATTTGAATTGCCATATGTAAATCTTTTGAAATATAATCTGGTGTTATCTTCATCTTTGAAATCTTTTTCAATTCATCATTGCCTTGGCCAGTTAGCACTAATATGGTTTTGCAGCCTGCTCTGTAACCTGCTTCTATATCACTCATTTTATCCCCTATCAAAAAAGAGCATTTTAAATCCAAGTTTAAATCTCTTTCTGTTCGTTTTAACATCCCCGGTTTAGGTTTTCTACACTCACAATCAATTCTATACTTTTTTATTGTTGCTTCCGAATAGTGTGGGCAATAATATATTGCATCGATATAGGCACCTTTTTCTTCTAACTGTCTTTTCATTTCATTATTATATATCTGAATGTCC
>NMQN01000049.1 GCA_003575245.1 Candidatus Atribacteria bacterium 1244-E10-H5-B2
AAAAATCCAGTACGTCTGCCAATTATGTCTCGTCTGGCAATTACTCTGTTTGGTGATTTTAAGCAAGCCGTCAAGATCCACTTCTGCAATTTAGAGAATCTTTTTTTTGACACTTTAACCCCCTTTTTTTTTTAAAAAAAATAGCCGGAGCTGAAGGTCAAAAACCTTCAAAAATCCGGCTATCTAGTAGCTCTAAACTTATTTAATTTTTAGATAAAAATTTTCTTTATTCTTTCCATTTATTTCCTTGCCGTTAAGGATTCTGTATATACAGGCTCACTATCGGGAAATCCATGCCCATTAATTTTGAAATGTACATCACCTGGAGTAGGATTATAAACAACATATACCATTCCAATTTCTATCCCCGTAATATCAGTTTCAGTACCATTTGCAGTTTGTGGTCCCCCATCAGGAATATGTATACCTGATGCCTTAATTAAAATACTATCAGTACCACCAGGGACTCCTACCATAATATCAACGTCATCACTGGTAGTATCTGCTAATTCCGCCTGAATTAAAGTTTGTATAGTCCCTACATTTGCTTTAACGACGGCATTTTTAGCCTTTTGCTGTTGACCCGTGTAAAGTCTTAGTCCTAGCAAAGCTAAAACTCCAATAATGGCTACTACCACCATAAGCTCAATTAGTGTAAAACCCCACTTGCTTTTTCTCAAATGTAACATCCTAAAGACCTCCTTTCATTAAAATTTTTACTTCTATATATATTATTCCCAAATTTTATACTTTTTAGACATAAATATTAAAAATATTTTTAATTTTTTTAGAATTAGCAAATAAAAAAAGCAGAGGGCTATAAAGAAACCCCCTGCCCCCCTCAAGAAAAGATTAATCAAAAAGCAAGGGGAGCAGGGTCGGCAACCTGGATTAGGAATTGGTTAAAAATCCAGGCTACCAGTTTTCAATTAAAATTAACTTAATTATTAGCGTTAACTGTAACCTCTATTTCATCTGTCTTAGTTATATCGCCTTCTGTGTAGCTTACGGTAATAGTGGCTGTACCTTCTGTACCTCCTCCAAGAACAACCATAAGACCGGGATAATCGACGACTTCAGCGACTGCGGTATTATCTGAAACAAAATCACAATCACCAAAAGGATATACTATTTTAACTTTAGTACCATCGTTATAATAAGCGTCGACTGATAAGATTTCTTCCCAATGGTATTGTCCAGGTCCACTATAAGCTAAAGCCATTATTTTAGGGTCAACTACGATAGAAGTAAGTAGTATTGGATTAACCTCTATTTCAATATCCTTACTGCATAATAGTGCATTGGTACCAACTTCTCTAACCTCTATCGGTATTTCATAAGTCCCTACTGATTTGAATGTTGCTCTAAAATTAATTGTTTTATCCTTTAAAGAATATCCCTCGGGAGGTCCAGATATATAACTAGTGCCCGGTAACAAATTAGTGATACCCCACAGGCCTTCACAAACAATTTGGTAATCTCCTTCTGGTAGTATAAAGTGAACTCTTACCTTTTTACCGACATCATCATTAGCTACTATATTTACGGTAATTGCCTCTTCTTGATCTACTATAAATTCTGGCAAATCTACATTTATCTCCATTCCTACTGGTGCTGCTACCGTAAAGGTCACATAATAGAACTGTTCAGTACCATCCTCAGCAGTAACCCGTATGTTAACTTTTCCAGGTGGAGTTTCCCCGGATAGTCCAAAAATAGATACTCCAGCCTTGGGGTCTGTTGGAGTAGCTACTATCTCAGGAAATTCACTAGCTCCGTAAGGTAGTTCTACAGTATAGTTATAAGTATCAGAAGCAAATTCAGGTACTAGGGTGCCAACAGTTACGGTTAAACTTTTCAAGGTTGCATCATCACTGGGGACTGCACTGACTACAATTGTAACTTCTTGGTCATCAAATAACCCTCCTTCATCTGTTACCACTACGGTAAACACAACACTTCCTTCAGCTGTAGGGGTCCAGGTAATTACTCCACTATCCGGATCAATAATCATACCATCGGGCTCACCATCCAGAGAATAAACTAAGACATCCCCTGTATCAGGATCAGTTGCTTCTACATCGTAAGTAAAAAGTACATCCAAAGTTGCAGTTTGATCTGGAATTGGTGTTATTTCTGGTGCTCGGTTTATAGCAACAATCCAACAACCTGCCAGTAAGAACGAAATCAGTAGCAAAGATACTAATGTTAAAATCCTTTTATTTAACATTTAAAAAATCCTCCTTAAAATTTTTAAATATCTCCTAGAAAAAACTCCCACATCTCCTGCCTTTAAGCTATATAATCACCTCCTTATTATTTTACGAGGGAGCCCGTTTAGGTCTATGGCCAAGAGGCAAAGTCCTCACGGGGTTTAAGCGTGTCTACCAAAACTCTTAGCCAACCTTGCGGACTCCCTTTATTGGGTCACTGGGTGACCCAATTATGTTTTTATAAGAAGTCCCCTCCGTTCGTCCTCAACCTTTAAGTCTCGAATCCTGCGATCCTTCTGTAAAGTTACAAACGGTATATTAATTATTTCTCCAGCGTATAACATCGCTTTGACCTTTCCGATGTTTTTGAAATATAGACGCAACCTCTTTTTAAGAGACCCAAAAGTAACAGCTGAAGTTATACCAGAAAATTGTTCTGCATCTTTTTTATATTTCTGGACTACTAACATTATAAAATTCCCCTTTTTTTTATTTTTACCATCTTACTTTACTGCCCGAGTTAGCCAGAATAAAGTAAGTAATAACTTGGTAAATCCTAACAAAAAATTTAACCACTATTTTTATTTGCTCCTTTCGATTTTTCTTCTACTATAAGTTTTAGTTTTCCACCACAAAAACGACAAGATTCTCCGATTCCCCAACCGGTAAATACAGCTCCGCAATTACAACAGCGATATCTTTTCATTTTTTAAATCTCCTTTCATTTTCTTAGTTTCTTATATTCCCGGTTATATTCCCTAATCTTCTCTTTATTATTTTCGATCCAAAGTTTCCTCCTCTGATTACAAGCCTCTCGATTTTCTTCGTAATATTTTAGGTTCCTCTTTTTAATTGCCTCTTTATTTTTCTGATACCACTCACTAGCTAACTTTGACAACTTTTCCCTATTTTTCTCTTGATAAATTCTGGAATAAGTTTTCCGCTCCCTCAAGTGGGTAGCCCGGTATATCTTGTACCTAGCCAGTATTCTTTGCTTGTTCTTGTAATAATATAATCTAGCCTCTATTATCCTGCAGGATTTGCAGATTGCCATTTTACCGTCTGAATTACGCCTCTCAGTAGCGAATTTAGATAGTAATTTTGTCTCTCCGCACTTCGAGCAGACCTTAAAACGTATCGGTTTTATCCCATCTTCTCGAGCCTGCAAACCTTGCTCCACGTCAGAAAAACGGGTATCAAATTCGTATGGTTTTTTAGCCATACAAGCCTCCTTTAGACCCCTGCCCCCCAGTAATGCCACAAACCGGAGAGCAGGGTATCGGCAATCCGGGTAACGCATAGAAAGTCGGATTGCCTAATAATTTTAAAGCCTTTTCTTTGCAATATCTTCTTTTAATTCTTTGCCTGACATATAAGCATTTAGGCCTATTAAACATAAAACAATTATTGGAATCGAAAGCCACCACATAATTTAATTACCCCCTTTCTTTTCTTTCTTAAACAAAAAATAAATTATCCCTATTACCATGGCTAAAGCTACAATAAGAAATAACCAAGCCCAGTGCATTATTTAACCCCCCGGCCGGAGCAGATCATTGTAAAACCCTTTTTCTGCAGTTCTTCCCCTATCCGTTCGATATGATTGAATTCCCCAAAAATCCTAGCTCTTAAACTATCTTTGTAGGCATAGGTTACAGTAAAACCTTTTTTCTTTAATGCTCTGCTTAGGTCGTTTATTTCCTTATGTTTCTCGTTGTAACAGCAAATTTTGAGACTGGCCTTTTTGTCTCCCATTCTCTGAAATTCAAAGATTGCTTTCACCCTCAAGATCACCACCTTTGATTTTGATACTTTTTATTATTTTTGATATGGCCTCTTCCTGCATACTTAAATTACCCAAAAAAAGATAATAGGTATCTCTGATCAGTAATTTATCTGTTAGATCTAAACTGTCCAGGTAATTGGTAATTTCTTCTTCCTTTAATTCTCTCAAGTGGTTATCGAGTATCAACGCCTTTTCAGCTTCCAAGCCCGGAGATAGGCTCATAATTAACCTCCTTCCTTTAATTTATTTGATACCATGGTTTCTTTCTATCTTCGGTCTTTTAAACACTCCGATATTCTTCGATTTGAATTTGAAAAAATCTTTAGTCTCTACCATAGTTCCGCAAGGTTCTATTGTTTTCTTCTTTTCTATTTTCTTCTTTCTCATTTTTTAATTATTTCCTTTTAATTAATTTCTTTGTTAACTCTTCCACATCGATGCCCTCTTTTATCCTAATTGGTTTGCTCCTGCAGACCGGACAGACTACTATAATATCTCCACAACGCCAAATTCGACCGCAATTTAAACATCTGTATCTAGGAAACATCTCAAATCCCCCCTTTCTTAATTCCCCTGCCCCCCGGAAGACAAATCAAAGAACGGAGAGCAGGGGTCGGCAGTCCGGAGAACTCTGGAAAGAAAGCCGGACCGCCGATTTATTTTAATCTTCCCTTTTCCTTCTTCTTGTTCTTTAGAATGATTTACTTTCGAAGGGATATTATCAATCCCCCCAATAATCCTATCTCTACAGCTGATGTAGTAAAAAAATGG
>NMQN01000665.1 GCA_003575245.1 Candidatus Atribacteria bacterium 1244-E10-H5-B2
GTTGACTTGTTTTTTATCTGTAGAGAAGCAATCTCTCTAAAAAATCTTCTAAGCTTGTTTAAAAAGAAATACAAAAGCGTAAATTATAATATGTTGCATATTTTAAAAAGCTTAGCGTATTTCGAAAACGCCGAAAATAATCCAATGCCAAGAATGATACTCCCCA
The DNA here is from genome assembly GCA_003575245.1 of Candidatus Atribacteria bacterium 1244-E10-H5-B2. The sequence continues at coordinate 167 of NMQN01000665.1, forward strand.
CTTCCTGGCAAGAAGTAAAAAGTTTTTTCAAAGAAGAAATTAGAAAAATTAATAAATAAACCTACCAGGGGACGGTCCTTTGGCAGGTTTAAAAATTATTCTATACAATTTCTTTTATGGTATAATATTAATTCAATTTTATAGGCACATTCACATTATTTTTACCCGGAGGGAATAATTAATTGTTATTAAATAGTAAAAATATCCATATATTAAAGACAGAGGGAAAAGAAATTTTATTAGTAGGAACCGCTCACGTCTCCAAAGATAGTGCTCGGGAAGTGAAAGAATTAATTGAGCAAGAAAAGCCGGATAGTGTCTGTGTGGAGCTGTGTTCTGCCCGCTATAACAGCATAAACAATCGGAACAAATGGAAAAATATGGATATTATCACCATAATCAAACAAAAAAAGGCTCCGCTTCTTCTGGTTAATTTAATTTTATCTTCTTTTCAGAAGCGATTAGCTCAACAATTAGGAATTAACCCGGGGCAGGAGATGATTCAGGCCATCTCATCAGCAAAAGAGACTAATGCCCATCTGGTTCTTGCCGATAGAGATATCCAGGTTACCTTTACCCGTGTCTGGAAAAAGCTCAGTCTCTGGGGAAAAATGCGCATACTTTTTATGTTAATCTTCAGCATGTTCAGCAAAGAAAAAATCTCGGAAGAAGAGATTGAAAGGCTAAAATCAGAAGATGTTCTTACCGTGGCCCTAAGCGAATTAGCCCGCTCATTCCCCCGATTGAAAAATACTTTAATAGATGAAAGAGATCAATACCTGGCCGAAAAAATAAAACTAGCTCCGGGCAATAAAGTCATTGCTATTGTTGGTGCCGGACATGTTCCGGGGATTAAAAAAGAAATAGATAAGGAGCATGATTTAACTGCCCTTACTAAAATACCCTCTACTTCCAACTACCTAAAAGTATTAGTCTGGGGCATCCCCTTGGCAATAATTGCTATTATCGCCTCAACTTTTACCTATTCTCCCCCTACCGGTTTTGAGCAAATTGTTCAATGGTTTTTATGGAATGGTTCCCTGTCTGCCCTGGGGGCATTAATAGCCCTGGCACACCCTCTCTCTATTCTTACTGCTTTTGCCGCAGCTCCTTTTAGTTCCTTAAATCCCCTTTTAGCTGCCGGATGGTTTGCCGGTATTGTGGAAGCTTTAGTCAGGCGGCCCCGGGTAGAAGATTTCGAACAGCTGGGGAATATCACTACTCTTAAAGACTTTTTCCATAACCGGGTTACTAAAATATTGCTGGTGGTTGCTCTTGCTAATCTGGGAAGTATGGCAGGAACATTTATCGGTGGAGCAAAAGTAATTCAACTTTTTATCAATACAATCAATCCTTAAAAGTCTAATCATCTTCCGACTGTAAACCAAAAACCCATAACCAAAAACTTTCTCCCAAAAAAGAGGATTTTTGCAGATTTTATCGAATTATAAAATTAGGTTATAAATGAGATATTGTGATATAAAAAATTAGACAATATTGGTGGAGGGGAAGATGAAAAATGAGCAACAAATGGCTGAAATTCACATTTTTTACTTTCCTATTAATCGGCGCTGGATACTTCTTCGGAACAATCTGTAGGCAAATGGGCCAGGCCTATGACTTAATGCTTTATCCCTCTGGGGAGCTCCTGAATCTGCTATTATGGTTGTCGCTATCTCTGGGCGGGCTAATGGTGGCTTCTGGGTTAGTAGCAGCTCTACTGCGACCTTTATGGATTGGCGTCATAGCCTTTATTCTCTCTGGATTAGCTATGCTTCTGGGCTGGCGGCAGGTGACAATAGGTAATGGCATTCTGATTCTGGGGTACCTTCTTATTGTATTTTTCTACACCTTTGTGGTTGCGAGGGAACTAAATAAGCGGATTAGGTTCTCTGTTCGGCCCATCAGTGAAGGTCAAAATATATTGCTTATGATCCTTATACTTGTGATCTGTGGGAGTCTATATTTTGGCTGTGCTGCCCATATTGAGCAAGAAGGGTTTACGCCACCTCAGTTTTACATCAAACTGTTTATGGAGCAGATGGAAAAACAGATCGAAGCCCGGGTGCCTGCAAAGGAACGTCAAGAGGTAATAACTCAATTCAGAAAAGAATTCCAACATACTGTTGATGAATTTTTTGAGAGTACGGTGAAGCCTTATGAAAAATATATCCCCTTGGCCATAATTGCAGTTTTATTTATGCCTTTGGTGACAGTTACCCGCCTGTTAGTCTGGGTACCAACTTTGCTTATGAGTATTATATTTTTGTTGCTTAAGGCAATGGGTGCAGTAAAACTAATCAGCGAGACCCGGGAGGTACAGAGGTTGGTTATCAGTTAAAGTTCCTCAATGGGTTTATACAGAAGGAGTCAATTGAGAATTTGCTTATCAAGAAGAAAGAGGTTATTTTAAAAGAGTGAAAGTAAGGAGACTAGTCAAATGTCAACAGTTAAAATTCACGACATGAGAGATAAAGACGATGAATACTTTGTCGGAACCTGCACCCATGTTAATGACACACCAGAGCATCTCCTGAGGAAAGAGATAGATACCTTTGCCAAGAGACGAATTACCTGGCTTCGAAACATGTATAAAAAAGGCTCACGGGTGAAGATTGCTTCAATTAATAATGATCAAGTTGGTTTTTTGCATATCATGCCTATAGAGATTTGTCCCTGGGGTCCGGTTGGGCGGGATCTAATGGTCATTCCCTGTCTGACTGTTATGGGAAAAGCAAACGGCAGAGGTATAGGACGAGCTTTAATTAACTCAGCTGAAGAGGAGGCGAAAGGTCAGGGTCGTAAAGGTATAATATCTATGGGATACTACCATAATCACTGGTTTATGCCAGCTCCATTTTACGAAAAGTGTGGCTTTTCAATGATAAAGCGAAAAGGCACGATAGCTATTCTGGGGAAATTCTTTGAGGAATCAACAGAATCCCCCCAGTTATTAAAACCAAACTTCCGGTTTAAGCCCATCGCAGGCAAAGTAGTGGTTGATCTTTTTTGGAATACCTTCTGTCCGACAAGTGACATAGAGGCACAGCGAGTCCATGAGGTTACTGTAGAGTTTGGCGACTCAGTAGTAGTTCATGAGTATTGTGCAGATGAAAGATCGATTCTTTCTCGTTATCAAATTCCTCGAGGAATATTTATAAATGGCAAGGAGATATGGTGGGGTCATGAAGCCCCCAAAGAGGGTATCCGAGAAACCATTTCTCAAGCCTTAAGGCATAATAAATGATACGATACTCAAGGCAAATTTAGAAAGTTGTTATTCTTTAAAACAATATTTCCTTTTTTAATTGAGCATATAAAAAATGTCGCCCCAAAGATGTGCCCTAACATGTAGAAAGAATTTTTATTGAGCTTTTTTGAATTTATATTCTAGCTCATTAATAGGAGATTAAGATTATTATGATGAAACAGAGATATTCAGATTTATTTAAAAAACCTAAAAAAATCATTCTTGATACAGACATAGGTGATGATATTGATGATGCATTTGCGTTGGCTCTAGCAATTAAGTCTCCAGAACTTAAAATAATTGGTGTCTGCATAGAGAATGCCATCGATGGAAGAACAAAAATTGCCTTAAAACTACTCCATCTTGAAGGCAGAGACGATATACTTGTAGCAAAAGGGCTTGAAGTACCAGGATTAATCGGTAAACCCCCTGCCAATCAGGCATCCTGGTCTATTGATTATGATTTAACCAAGCCATGTAAGTTGAATGCTGTTGATTTCATAATTTCAAAAGTAAAGGAATCACCCGGGGAAATTACCATCATAAATATTGGTTCATTAACCAATATTGCGACGGCTCTTAAAAAAAGCCCAGAGATAAAAGGTATGATTAATGAAATTGTGGTGATGGGTGGTCCTTTTTATATAGGGTATGGCATAAAAATAGAACAAAAACCGGGATCTGATTACAATCTAGGATGTGACCCAGAAGCTTCTAAGATTACCTTCACTTCTGGTATACCAATATTATCAGTCGGTCTACAAGTTACAGCGCACCTTAAGTTATGGAAAGAAAACAGGGACAGAATTAGAGATGCTAATACATCTCTAACTAATTCGCTCTGTGAACTTTATCACTTATGGGGCGGGGAAGTACCCACACTTTATGATCCATTAACGGTTGCGGTAACCATCGATAAGACATTCATAGACAAGAGCTCGGTTCATGTAGAAATAGACGACAATGGAGATACACGGGTTGTAGAAGGGTTAAGTCCAAATGCGGATGTATGTACGTTTGTAGATAAAGATAGGTTTATAGAATTTTTTATGAATCGTATTTTGTCATAGAATAAATAGGGACAACACACCCTATTACTTGACAGTTTAAATAGGTATCTGTTTTTAACAAATTTGTAGATAATGGCTTAGTGATGTAGGTAGTATAAGATAGCCTAAGAAAGGGCGTGACCTTAAATGCGGTTCAAATTACCGAGAAGATAGCAGGGATGAGGTTTTTTATAAATATTAAACTTACTAAGAAGGAGTGGATGACAACATGATTGATACAAAACTAAAAGGCAAAGTAGCAATTGTCACCGGGGCAAACAATCC
>NMQN01000545.1 GCA_003575245.1 Candidatus Atribacteria bacterium 1244-E10-H5-B2
ATTTGTGGTCTTCCCCACTCCGGGAGGACCACAAATTAAAATATTTTTCATAGGTTAATACTTCTTCATTGCTTTAGAAAAATTCTTTCGACTAACTGGTTAGATTATAATAAATTATTTATTTGACTGATCTAATAATTCCTCAGCATATTTTTTATATTCTCTCTTCAGTTTTTGCACAGTATCCTTGGGTTCTTCTACAATTATCTTTGAGCCACTCAATACATCTATAAAACTTAATTCATTTTCATAACGAGGTACAACATGAAGGTGTAGATGTTTGATGCTTGCTCCACTGCCTTTACCCAAATTATAACCAACATTAAAACCATGAGGGTTGTAGAGATTTCTTAAGACTTTTAAGGAAATTATGGTTAATTTATGTAATTCCCCAACTTCAGAAAGAGATAATTTTTCAACTTCCTCTATATGACGATTAGGGAAAATCATCAGGTGACCAGGATTATAAGGATATAGATTAACAGCTACAATAAAACTTTTGCTTCTAACTACCTCTAAACTAATTACCTCAGGGTCGTTTTGCATAATAGAACACAAGATACATCCTACTGCTGGCCTTTTACCTTTGACATATTCTCCTTTTGAGGGAACAAATATATTCTTTCTCATAATTTTCCCTTAAGGTAAACTTTTGTGCCAGGCACTTTTGTTTCCCTTTTTTTGTTTTTTATTTTGGAAAATATAAACCAGAATAAGAAAAGTAATAATGCCCATACTGTTGGACAGAATATCTCCAAAAGAAAATTCCCTTTCCGGGATAAAATATTGGTAAATTTCATTAAATATTCCATAAGAAACAGAAAATGCTAAGGTTAAGAAATAGTGAAATAATTTTAATAGTAATATTTTGTCACTTAAAGCTACCAGACAAAGAAAAGCATGGATGCCATAAGTCAAAAAATGTATAACTTTATCTTGCCCGTAAAAATATTGCTCTACCCCAACTTCCGGTTGGGAAGAAAAAATAAAAATCACCACAGAATAAATAATTAACATTATCCAAAAAAATATTTTTCTTCCCAAAATATCACCCAATTTTAAAAATATTTATTCTTTAAACAATATTTCTTCAGCAGCCCCTATTCCCGAGCCCAGTTTAAAATCATAATTAAATTCAGATAAGGTTTTTTCGATAATGCTCATTGTTGCAATTACTTCGTTTTCAGTAATACTACCCATATGCCCCAAGCGGAATAGTTTACCGGCTAATACCCCTTTACCTGCAGAGACCAATACACCATTCTGGTATAATTTTTCCCTAAAAGCTAAATCTTCAATTCCCGAAGGATATAACACGGTTGATACAGTATTAGCCCTTATTTCTTTTGAAGGAAGCAGTTTAAATCCTATTTTTTCTAATCCTGCTTGGAAAGCGAGGGCAAATCTTCTATGTCTTCTAAACCTTTCTTCCAAACCCTCTTCCAATATAATTTTAAGACCTTGATGAAGGGCATTGACCATGTTTATGGCATGAGTAGAAAAATATCCACTACCCGGTTCGCGCATAATAGGCAGCCACCGATTAATGTCCATATAATAAGAAGAAATATTTCCTAATGCATTTCTCCTCTCTAAAGCCTTTTCACTAAATACTAAATTAGCTAATCCCGGAGGAACACCAAGCGCTTTTTGGTTACCTGCAAAAACAATATCAACACCCCAATCGTCCATACGTTCTTCGATCCCACCTGTAGCACAAACTGCGTCTACAATAAATAAGGTTTCAGGAAATTCTTTTATAACCTCTGCTATCTCTTCTAAAGGAGCACAAACTCCGGTAGAAGTATCTACATGAGTCACTGTTATAGCAGAAAAACTTTTCTCTTTTAATTTCTGGGCTATTTTTTCAACTTCCATAATCTTGCCCCATTCGGAAGCCAAAACTTCAACCACTATACCATAACCTCGAGCAATCTCTACAAATCTATCCCCGAAGAAACCGTGAGAAACTACCAATAAACGGTCCCCTTTCTTTAAAGAATTAACCAGGGCTGCTTCCATTCCTAAAGTTCCTGTACCAGGGATGGTAAAAGGCTGACCTCTTTCAGTCATAACAACAGCCTTTAAATCGTTTAAAGTTTCTTTTAAGGTTTTTACCAATGAAGGGTCTAAATGCGAAACTGTTTCTTTACTCAATGCATCCAAGACAGATTGATCAACAGGAGTGGGTCCGGGAATCATCATTAATTTCTTTTTCATTACTAATCCTTCCTTTCTTTATCAAATATTTTTAATGGATATTGTCCCATCTCTAAAAATGGGAACAATATGAAAAAAATCCAATTGTGAACAGAATTTTAAATCTTCACCCAAGCCGATGCTCTCCAAATATCGACCATGTTGAGATTTTCGTAATATGTCCAAGATATTATTGCCAAACCTTTCATATAGTAGTCGAGCTGGTAAATTAGCATCTGCTTCTTGACAGGCAACAGGAAAAACATCTCTTAAAGAATTAATTATCATACCAGCACAAGCAGCATCTTCTAAAGAAAATTTACCCTCCTTTCCTGCACAGATTATTAAAATATCTCCCCTGTAATTAGTGCAATAATTACAAACCGCTTGTAAATTCAAAAAACTTCCAATAATTATCTCATAAGCACCTTTAACCATTTCTAATGTTTTTACTCCATTAGTGGTTGAAAAGATAATTGTTTTATCTTTCACTGCTTCTCTCTTATATTCTCTTGGCGAATTACCTAAATCAAAACCCTCTATCTTTACTCCTTCTCTTTCTCCTCCTAATAATACCATTTCTTTTTCAAATTGCTGTGCTTTTTTCTTAGCCTTATTAGGAGATAAAATGGGAATAAAACCGCGACATCCGTTAGCTAAAGCAGTTACTATGGTGCTGGAAGCTCTTAAAACATCAATTATTACTACTAATTTGCCTGCTAATTCTATATTTTTTATCTCTTCCGGGATAAATAAAGTTTCTAAATTATTCATTTGTTCTTTAATCTTCTCTCTAATTAAGCTCCGAATTTCTGTAATTTTAAAGCATTAGCCATCATTAAAGGAAGAATATCAACTGCCGGAAATCTTCCCAGCCCTCCCTTAACACATTCTTTTTCATGAAATTGTTTCACTTCATCTACCCTGATATATTTAGAAAACAACATAAATGGATTAGGATGCCAACTATGTCCCTTCATTAAAGCAGGAGTAGAATGGTCACCGGTAACCACCAGAACATCCGGTTTTAAGGCCAGCACCTCAGGAATATATTTATCTACCTCTTCAATTATTTCGACCTTCTTTTTAAAGTTTCCGTCTTCTCCATAACTGTCAGTCTTTTTTATATGAAGATAAAAGAAATCATATTTCTGATAATTTTCCTTTAATGTCCTAAATTCTTTCTCTATTGTTTCCCCTGCTTCCAATATTTCCATCCCCACTAACTTTGCCAACCCCTTATACATAGGATAAGTAGCTATGGCAGCGGGAGACAATTTAAATAATTCACCCATGGTAGGCAAACCGGGATGTTTAGCAAATCCTCTCAGTAAAACAGCATTTGCCGGAGAATGTTCCTTTAATACCTCGATAGCTTTGTCTATAAATTCATTTATTATTTCTGCGGCCTCGCCTGCTTCCGGCCTTAAAGGCTTGGTATATTTTAACTTTTCCCCCACTATTTGAGGATCAGCATCAGAAAGACCTTCTTCCAAACCTTTCCCTCTAAACACTACTACAAAGCGGTGTTCTTTGCCCGGTCTAATTATTATTTCAGCTCCCCTTATTTGGCTAATTTTATCTTGCAGAATCGCGCACAGTTTTACATTTAATTCTGTGGCTATTCTTCCTGCCCGACGGTCAGTTATTATTCTTTCTTTGTTTAGAGTAGCGAAATTCCCCCGACAGGCTAAATCACGAGAAGTAAGTTCCATCCCTATACCCAAGGCTTCTAAAACCCCTCTTCCAATCTGATACTTAAACGGGTCATAACCAAACAGAGAAAGATGAGCAGGGCCGCTCCCTGGTGTAATGCCACAAGATATTGGGTCGGTTAACCCACAGGCGGATTTAGAAGCTAATTTATTCAGATTAGGAATAAAAGCCTTTTCCAATACTGTTTTATTATTCTCTGAAGGTAAATCACCAATCCCATCAGTAACCAAAAGAACAATCTTTGATTCGGTCTTAATAGCTAATGATTTCATAATTTCTTCATCTACCATATTTTTTTCTCCTTGTCTAACTTTTTATTGTTTTTACTTATTTTTTAATCTTTCTGTCAGTGAAGTGTTTCTATGAAATGTTTTATTATTTTTAATGGCAATCCATAAAGCCTTTTTGGTCCCGACTAATATCACCATTTCTTTTGCCCGAGTAATTCCGGTATATAATAAATTTCTTTGAAGGAGCAAATAATGTTGAGTCATAACCGGGATAATAACTATTCGATATTCACTCCCCTGACTTTTATGAACAGTAATGGCATAGGCTAATGCCAACTCACCTAATTCAGAAAAATCATAACAAACTTTTTTACCGTAAAAATTTACCTCTAAAATATGCTCCTCGGCATCTATATTTTTAACCCTCCCTATGTCCCCATTAAAGACCTCTTTATCGTAATTATTTTTAATTTGCATGACCTTATCATTCACTCTAAAAGAGTGATTTCCATATTTAATCTGCTTCCCTTTAGAATTTAATGCCTCTCTCAGACTGTAATTTAAATTATCCGCACCCACTTCCCCTTTATACATAGGA
>NMQN01000838.1 GCA_003575245.1 Candidatus Atribacteria bacterium 1244-E10-H5-B2
AAATTCAGCTGATATTGATGAAAATACGTTAAAATGGAGCAATAAACCTGCAAGTGGTGGTGCTAATTTACATACATTTTCTATGGCTGTAGGTGGCTGGATAAATAGTGGGGAAGACCTAACAGCTACATTTAATAGTTGGTATATAGGTGGAGCAGATAATTATGGACTACGATTATATCAGGTAACCCAGAAGACAGACCACGGTATTGCAACGTTTGATAGCAAGGAAACAGTTACTCCTGCACAGAAGCCATATTTTATAGTTACCTATACTAAGCCCGGTGGGTTTTTTCTCTTTATGTGTGAAGCCTATAGGAAAGGCGAAAAATACTTCAAGAAAAAAGGACTATATTTACCAGATAATAGATTGTTTAAACCAGAAATTTTAATACCAGAAGGGATTTAAAATTTATTCACTCAAAATTAAGGATAAAAATGACAATTATATTGAGGAGATAACTTCCTGGAAAGGATTTTCTTATTATTGGGAGTTAAATCGCCCTGGCGGTTGTTCTATTTCTTTTAATATCGATGATCCTAAATTTAATCAAAATAATCTCTTTCCTGCCATAAGCTACATAGATATTTTTAGATATAATAGAAAAGTTTGGGGTGGAATACTTTCAGGAGTAGATGGGGATATAGGAGAGATTTCTGGAAATTTAACTTTATCTTTTAGTGGTTATCTTGCACTACTTGAAAAAATGGAAGTAGATTCAGCAGGAAAAATCTTTACCGATATTGACCAGGGAACTATCTTATGGACTCTTATAAACGACTTTCAGAATTTACCTAATGGGAATTATGGGATTACGCAAGGGAACATAATAACAGGAATAAAGAGAGATAGAACTTATCCGCCATTTAAAAATATATATGAAGCATTTAGGCAGATGACCGAAGTTATAAATGGCTGCGATATTGAAATTACAGAAGAAAAGGTTTCAAATGTTTATGCATATCAGGGCAGGCAACTTGAGGCTATTGTATTTGAATATGGAAAAAATATAAGTGGACTAAAATTTAATTTCTCTATGAAGGATTTAGCAAATCAAGCTAATGTAATTGGTAGTGGTGAAGGGGAAGACCTTCTTTATTCGATTGCTCACAATGCACAGAGTCAGGCAATTTATGGACTTATGCAAAAATCTTTCCTTCACTCGGATGTAGTTCTAAAAGATACTTTAACCGAGCACGCTGAAAAGTATGTAGAAGAGTATCCTAAACCTACCAGCATTTATGGAGTTAATGTAAAGAGTACAGCAGATACAACATTAAAATCTTATGGAGTAGGGGATGAGGTAAAACTACGAATAAAAAAGGGATATCTTGATATAGATACTTATAGACGGATTAAGAAAATAACTGTAAATGTAAATTCAGAAGAAGTAGAAGACATAGGGGTTGAATTTCAATGAGCAAATATATCAAATATGCTTTAATTTTATTTTTAATTATTTTTGTAGGAGGTACTATGAGTATAACAAAATTTGGTTCTGATGATGTAAGTCGCTTAACAGAGAGGTTGAACAAAATTGAATCCGAACTCAAAGATTTAAAAATGGAGAAAAAAGTATATTTTAGTCCACTAAAATACGCTGGTTGGCTAATTGCAGATAAGACATGGATTTATAAAAGCGCAGAGGACCCTACTTTTACATTTACAATAAGTGGAGATGTAACTACTGAATATTCACCTAGCATGAGGATAAGGCTAAAGCAGGGTGGTAGTTATCTTTATTTTATAATCACAGCTGTTAGTTATTCAGCACCAAATACTACAATAACCATTTATGGTGGAACTGATTATGATTTAGCAAATGCTGCCATAACAGATAATTATTATAGTGCAGCAAAAGCTCCACACGGATTTCCCTTTAATCCTGCTAAATGGGAAGTATTATTAATAGATTACTCTGCAAGTACTAAGTATGACCCAGCGATAGAGACTTGGTATAATCTGGGAAATTTAAGTATCAATATACCTATTGGACTTTGGAACGTTTCCTATGAAGCAGCACTAGAGTTATATCGAACAGACGAGACAGAAATATCTATGCGATGCACTCTTTCAACAGCTAATAATTCTGAAAGCGATAGTCAATTTACCAATATTATGCATGCGAGATATTTATATAAGCTTACTGTCACAGTATATATGACAAAAATATTAAATTTAGACTCTAAGAAAACTTATTATCTCATTGCTAAAACAAGTAATTCTGATGTCAGCAGTATGAGTTTTCGAGGAGATTGGCATCCCACTATTATACGTGTAGCTTGTGCTTATCTATAAAATTTTAGATTTTGGAGATTTTAAATGAACGGATGGATAAGTTTAGTAAATGATTTTGGTCCTTGGGTATTTATAATTATAATAGTTGCTCTCTATACTCAAGGAAAGATAGTCAGTAAAAAGACGGTAGATAAAATAGAAAAATCGCATGAAAATAACTTGGCTGGAATGAAGGAATCTTTTGAAAAAACTATTAAAAGCATCTGCGAAGAACATACAAAGGAAGTTAAAATGATTACTAGCTCTTTTAATAAGCAAATAGCACAACTGAAAGAAATAATAAAAATTTTTAAGCAGAGAAATAACATAAAATAGGAGATAAGAAATGTTTATAGGTCAAAGTTTGGATCCCTCGGGTGTAATTAAAGGAGTTCAAATAGCAGAACATAGATTACTTTTTCCTATTGATGTACATTTGGCCAATGATAAATTAAGACATCAGATAGCTTATAGCAAATATAAAGATGATAATATAATGTCCAATGGTGGCATTACACTCATTAATTTTATAGATCAATGCAAAGCACAAAATGTTATTCCCATAGTTAATCTGAATTTTTTTGCAGCATACAGAAAAAATAATTGGACCTCACTAATACCATCAGAACAATACGGAAGGTGCAGCAAGATAGTAGCCGATCTTCTGACAGAGAATTTTAATTTGGCTGTAATAGCACCTTTAAATGAACCCAGAAAATGGCTTGATGATAATACAACAGGTATTTATACTAAATCTGCTTATAATTCACTTACCCCCTCCCAACATTCTAAAGTTAAATTTTCGGTAGGCAATGAAGAATATTTTGTCAGTCTATTTCAACATCTGGGTAATTTATTTAGAGGTAAATCCAATGTGATGTTCGGTGCTCATCTCCTTTCAAGCATGGGGAATTGGGATAATCCCAGAAAATATTTTAACAGAATTTCAGATTGGAAGAATTTAGCAGATAGCTATGGGCTAGGAATTTTAAATATTGAAGGTGGAGCTTGGTTTAATTTTTATTGTACTTATGAGGGACATGCTATAAATAAGGATATTATAAAAATTAGCAAACAAAATGGTTACTGGGCTTCTAATATTGTACTCATAGATAATAATAGTAAATCTAAATATAAGAGACTTGGCTACAGGAGATATGATAACGAATATATAAAACCTGTTTCTGAGCCAATGATGAATGAGAATATAAGTTATTTCCAAGATTTTATGAATTTTATAAAAAGTGAAGGACAGAAGATACCGGTACCGGAACCCGTAATTGAGGAGGACGATATGAGATTAGAAAATGTTTATTACCAGAATAGACCAAAATATTTAATTAAGATTGACCCAAAAGGTTATGGAATTAGATTTTTAAGAGCCTGCTTTGGATTATCAGATAGCAATATATTCGATGCAGCTCTTACAAGTGAAGTTAGAATATATCAGTCCCACCACGGACTTTTGGTAGATGGAATTGTCGGCCCGGAAACTTTTGGTAATATGATTAAGATAGAGGATTTTTATAAACATTATTGTTACGTTCATTCATTATGGGCTCGAGGACTTTAATATGTTATAATGATATTAATAATATGGGGGGTGCGTACTCACTCCCCACCTTAGTACGGAGGATGTAATGATAAATATTAAAAGGTGCGGTAAATGTCAAAAAACAAAATCCCTTAATGAATTTTATAAACATAAAAGGGAAAAAGATGGATTAGAATGTTGGTGTAAAAAATGTTGTTATGAATATAGAAAAGATTGGATTAAAAATAATTCAATAAAATATTGGTGTAAAAGAACGATAGAGAGTCATAAAGAAAGAGGACACAAAGTTCTATTTAAAAAAGAGGATATCTTACCATTAGCAAAATTAACTAAAAGATGTTCTATTTGTAATATTAAATTAAATTGGAATTTAGGGAATAGAAATACTCCAAGATTAAACTCACCAACACTTGATAGAAAAAACAATGGAAATATTTTAGAACTAAAATCTATCTGGATTATCTGTCGTAGATGTAATCAAACAAAATCAAATAGAAATATGGAAGAACTTTATAAATGGTGTGAAACTTTTGTAGAAAAATATAAAACACTTTGGGCCAGGGGATTATGAACAAATACGATAGTCTAACAAAAAACTTTAAATTCTATGAAGTATGGAGTGGTGACAGGAAACTTGGCAAAAATTCTATTGAGCCTCCAGAGGAATACAGAGAATATTTATTTGCTTGTGTAGAGCAATTACAAAACGTTAGAGATTTAATAGAAAAAAAATTTGGGGAGCATAAAATTATAATTACTTCTGCTTATCGTACTCCTGAATGGAACAGGACTTGCGGGGGAGTATCTACTTCACTACATTTAAGGGGATTAGCAATTGATAGCAGAGCAGTGGGAATACATTTATTTCTTTATTATTCATATCTTTTAAAATATACAAAATTTAATCAGTACGGTTATTACAGATGGAAAAATTTTGTTCATTCTGGACTTATGAATAATTTTACTATTTTCAAATATTAAGGGGGTGAAATAATGGATTTTAGCTTTTTACTAAATATTAATGTTTTAACCTTTGTTATGGTATTTGTAGTTTTTGGCTTCTGGCAGATATTAAAGATCATAACAAAGAAAGATTATGATCCTAAGCTAATTACTTCAGTTAATGGAGCAATAGCAGTTATTTATGCATTAGTAATTGCAGCCACTATCGGAGGAGAATTTTTCCAACTTGTGATAACTGGTGGAACTGTATTTGCTGCAGGTAGTTTCTTTGATTTGCTAAAGGCTTATGGAGCAGTAAAAAAATAGAATAACTCTTAACAGAGAAGATCTCTGCCTTGCGGGAGTTCGGTATTAATTTGTCGGACTCCCTTTTTTTTGTCTATAAATGTTAAATAAAAACTTGACAAATTTTAAAAATACATTAAAATATAGCTATGATAACTTTAAATAAAATCCTTAAAAAGAAAGGTATGTCTCAGACTACCCTTGCCACTAAGCTGGGTGTATCAAGACAAAGGGTAAACCGCTGGGTTCAAGGTATTAATTATCCTAACAAAAAAAACATAAAAGAGATCTCCGCAATACTCGATGTTTCGGTAGAAGAACTATTTTTTAACGAAAAATAAATAAATAATCATTAGCGATTTAAGACAAGAAAGGTTTTGACAACTCTTATACCAACAATATATAATAAAGACAGTTAACAATTGTCAACATAGTAGAAAAGGTTTATTTGTATGATATTTGATAGCACAATAAGAACCTATAGAGATAAAAAAGGTATTTCCCAGCAAAAACTTGCAGACTTATTAAAACTTCCAAGAACCACAGTTTCCTTCTACGAAACAAAAAGACAATTACCAGACTTAAAAACTGCTGAAAAAATAGCAAGGATATTAGAAACGATAATAGGTAAATTATATACACCAGAGGAATTAAATGTTATCTCTTCAAAATAAATTACATAGAAACAACAGTACTACCGACAAATAATAAGGCAAAAAAAGAAATGGAGCAAATTGACAAGAAGAAATTGGATTAAGATTTATCCAGAAGGTTTTTTAAGAAGGACCTTATTTAAAGAATTGATCCCTGCGGAAAGATGGGTTTGGATAGGATTTTTATGTTTGGCTGGTGATAGTGCAATTGATGGCAAAATCTGCTTGACCGAAGATATGGGTTATACAGACGAGCAAATAGCAAAACTACTGGATACAGACATAAATCTTTTAAGAATGAGTAAAAAGAAAATGATTAAATTTGAAAAGATATCGGTAGATAAAAATAATGTCATACAAATTTTAAACTGGAATATTTATCAGTCTGAATATCGAAGGCAAAGAGATTATAGGGAAGAATATAAAAAAAGGTTACAACGTGAAGTTACAACTGGAAGTGATAACGAGAAGTTACATATAGATAGAGATATAGATAAAGATAAGATAAGATAAAGAAAGATATTAATATATATAAAGACATTTTCGACTACTGGAATAAGAAAAAAATAATCATACATAGAAATTTAAATAAGGCTACAGAAAGCAAAATAAATGCAAAATTAAAAGACTATACTGCAGATGAAATAAAGGATGCTATTCATATCTATTCTGAAATATTAAAAAGTGATGAACATTGGTTTAGCTATAAATGGACATTAAAGGATTTTTTGCAACGAGGGCTTGAGAAATTTATTGATGCCGATATAGCCGATGAAAATTATAAAGGAAAGAGAGGATAAATGAATTCAACTGCAGAAGACATAGTAAAAAAAGTTTGGCGAAAAGTAGAAGATCTTGCAGAAAGAAGAGGAATGACTAGAGATGAATTTGTAGAATGGAGCAATGCCGAGCAATACAAATCTAATATATCTGAAAACGAGATCCTTCTTATAAAGGCTTATTATATTAATGAAGTAATAGAACGCCTAGAAACTGCAGGTAAGGATAATTTAGCCAGGAAAACCGAAGCGGATTATTATTGGATAAAAAGATTTAAAAAAGATTTTGATAAAATCGACGGTGTAATAAAGCACCTGACCGATGTATGTGCACATATAAAAAGTAAATATGATGTCGAGTATGAATATGCTCGGCTGCTGAAATGGGATGATATTATATATGATTTAATTATCGAAAAGAATAAGGGCAGAAATAAAAAAGCAAAATTTAAAAGATATGATTAATAAAAATAAAATAATTTTAGATTTATGCGGCGCAAAAGGAAATTGGAGTAAGGACT
The DNA here is from genome assembly GCA_003575245.1 of Candidatus Atribacteria bacterium 1244-E10-H5-B2. The sequence goes on from NMQN01000838.1 coordinate 7,035, forward strand.
ATTCTGATAATGGTTACGATGTTAGAATTAAATAAAATCTATTGTGGAGATTGTTTAGAAATAATTAAATGAATCCATACATATTACTAACAATAATTTTAGCAATAATAATAGGTTATATTTTAATAAATAGGAGGTATAAGTGAAACACATTCTACTAAAAATATATACTAAACCGATTGGACTGTTATCAGATTTGCTATATGCGATATCAAGTAAATTACAGAATCATTTAGAAAATTTATGGTAGAAGGAGAATTTGAAATGAAACCAGAAATACTACAAAAATTTAGCAAAGAGGAATTAATTAAAATTATATTACGTAAAGACGAAGATTTGAAATTTTACGAAATAACAAAAAAGAAGTTTATTAATCAAGAAAAAGTAGGGCAAATATCTATTGAGGATAAAAGATATAACATTATTTTTGAGAGGGAGGAATGATGGAAATATTTAGAGAAGTTATATTACCCATAGTCGTTTTTTATATATGTTTGGGGACTTGGTGTTACTTTGCGTTTAAAGTTACAGTAACGAAAAACCTTAAAAAATAGCCATAATTCGTTATGATAACGAAAAGAAAGAGAAGACTAAATGAAACTATATAGATTATCAATAGCAATATCAATAATTATAATAATAGTATTTTAAATGGTCAGAGAAGATACAAAATTTTCCGAATATGTCTTGACATTCATACTTGAAAATTATAAGATATAATTAATTAATTAAATGCCGGGGATTCAGAGGTGATGGAAAAAGTGGAGTTAAGTAAAATATCTACTAAGAAATTAATAGAACTTAAAAAAAGACTCATAAAAATAAGAAACGAATCGGGACGTTGGTGGTTCTGGTTCCATGTTTATTTTAGGGTCCTTGAAGAGCTAGATAAAAGATATAAAAAACCAACTCAAAGTAACCTTTTCAAAGGTAAGGTAAATGATCCATTTTAAAAAAATTAAAAGTTTGAGGAGTCCATAGTCAAATGATATTTTCTGGCTACTTATTAGATAGATGAACTGATAGCAATTCTAATAAGTCTCCTCAAAATAAGGGAAGGATAGGTCATGAAAGCTTTTAAAGAAATAATAGCAATATTAATAGGTTCTGTTTTGTTATTTGGTGGTTTAGGCGTAATGCTTAGTGCCGAGATCTTAAATTCAATAATAATAATCGGAGTTCTGATGATGGTAGGTGGAATAGGATTTTTTGTTTATATAGCTAAAGGGATTTTAAAGGAAGGCAAATGAGAGCGATTAAATTTAGGTTAAGAATTGGGAATGAAATTCTTGGTTACGAACAATGGTATATTGGAGATGGCAGTAATAGCCATTGGGAATATTTAAAAGTTAATAGTAATACCTGGCGCCCAGATTTTATTTACCATACCCGAAAAGACCAATATATAGGAACTACCGATAAAAATAAAAAAGAGATATACGGGGGAGATATTTTAAGAACGAATGAGGCTGGTTGGGTAGGTGCAGTACATTTTCACGATGGGAGATTTTATCTTGAGGATAGTAAGGGTGGATTTTCTTACCGGCCAGATTGGGGATTGTGTGAAATAATCGGCAATATATATCAAAATCCAGAATTACTAGGAAGTGAATAATATGAATATATTTAATAGATTTAGGAATATTAAGAAAAGAAACAAATACAAAGAACTAGAAAGACTATTTGATGAAGTTGTTACTTTCTTCCCTAAAGGGCACACAAGCATGATGATACACGATATAGATTTAAAAGAACTTGATAGAAGAAGGTGGGCCATAAAATCTGATAATACTGCTGCAAGACAAGAAAAATCTGGAATGTTCGATATAACATTATTTGGGAAGGATAAATAAATGAGATGCCTTTATAAATATTGTAAAAAGGAAATCCCGGTAAAAACTACAGATAGCAAAGGAAGAAAACATACTAAAAAAACAAGATGGTGCCGGGGCACTAGATGCTATCGACTATGGTATGACTTTAAGAATAAAAAACGTAGGGAGAAATATAACCATTCTAATTATTTAAGATTAAAAAATTTAAGGATATTATAAAAAAGAAGAAGGAGAAGGAACATGAAATGGATAAAAAGACTGGATTTTAAAAACGTATTAGGGATTAAAGAGTTTCAACTCAACCCCGGGAAGATAACTTTGATTCAGGGTGCTAACGAATCGGGCAAAACATCAATACTGGAAGGTATAGAGAAGGGGCTTTATAACAAATCTCGTAGAGCAGAGTTTGTCAAGAAAGGAGAGAAAGAGGCAACTCTTTATGTGGAGATTGATGATGGAACACAGATCGATAAAAAAGTTCTTCCGGATGGTGAGGTCCGAAGTAATGTAACCCGGGAAGGTGTAAAATTAATGAAGCCGGAAACTCTATTAAAATCACTCGTAGGTGAATATGCATTTAACCCAGTAGACTTCCTGCTTAAAACGGATAAGGAACAAACACAGTTATTGCTATCTTTAATACCGATGAGGCTTTCTGAAGAGCAGTTAAAAGAATGGACAGGAGAAATTCCTCCAGTAGATCTCGAAAAACACGCTATTGAGATACTTGAATATCTGGCTGAGAAATATTTTTATGATAAGAGGACTATTACAAATACAGAATTGAAAGATATTAAAAATCAAATTGAATCACTAAAGGCCCAGCTGCCAGATAACTATAATCCAAAAGAATGGGAAAATGTAGAACTGTTTACTTTACATGAAAAGGTCCGGGATGCCCGAGAACATAACAGTGGGATTGCTGCTGCAAAATTATTTATAGAAGAATTTGAAGAAAAGCAAAAGGACATAAACCGGAAATACGATCTCGATAAAAAAAATAGAATTGAAGAAGATGCAGAAGCAGTAAAAACAATAATGGATGAGATATCAAGGTTAAAAAGCGAATTAGTTTCTATTGACAGTAAACAGGAAGAGGCTTTAAAAGAAATCGAAAAAGACAGAGATGCAGAATTGAAGAATCAAGAAAATATTAAAAAATATAAAGAGCAACTTATAAAAGAAAATAAACCAGTAGAAGAAGAAGGATTGCTGGCCGAAGCAAAAAAAGCTGAAGAGATGAAAGGATATTTGAATCTTTCAGGGAACTTAAAGAAGCTGGAGCCAAAAGAATTAGAAGCAGAAAAAGAAGCAGTAAGGCTGGATAAAATTGTCAATGGTCTGCGAAGGAAACCAGCTGAACTTCTGAAAGGTATAGAATTACCAGTTAAGGGTTTGGGTATAAACGATAAAATGCAGCTGACTATTGACGAATTGCCAATAAACAATTTAGCGACATCCCGGAAAATATCCTTATCAGTAGATATTGCCCGGAATACTTCAAAAGAACTTGGTGCAATATGTGTTAAATGCATATTCACCTACGAGTGATTTTAATAGAGTTTCCGGCTTCATTAATTTTACACCTTCCCGGGTTATATGAAAATAAAAGTTACAATTGAAAAAATGAAATGTTTGCGTTGTGGACATTTGTGGATTGCACGTAAAAAAGAAGAAGATATAAAAATCTGTCCTAAGTGTAAAAGTCCTTATTTTGATAAAGAAAGAAAACTAAAAATGAAGAGAGAAATTTAAAAATGGATAGAGATAAAAAAGGAAGATTTTTAAAAGGTTATACTACATGGAATAAAGGCAAGCCAATGTCAGAGGCGCATAAAGAAAAAAACAGGTTAGCTCATTTAGGTAAGATTTCTTCAGAGGAAACTAAAATAAAAATAGGTAAAGCAATTAAAAAGTTAGGAATAAAACCTCCAAGTTGGTTAGGAAAACATCACTCAGAAGAAACAAAAATAAAGTTGAGGGAATCTCATTCTGGAGAAAAATGTTATAACTGGAAAGGTGGCATAACTCCTTTTAGAACAAAAATATGGCGAAGCAAGCAATATCAAAATTGGCGTAAAGAAGTATTTGAAAGGGATGATTATACTTGCCAGAAATGTGGTGCAAGAAACGGCAATGGCAAAGAAATTTATTTAATTCCTCATCACATTAAGAGCTTTGCTAAATATCCTGAATTGAGATTCATCTTAAATAACGGTATTACTCTATGTGAAGATTGTCATAAAAAAACTGATAATTAT
>NMQN01000231.1 GCA_003575245.1 Candidatus Atribacteria bacterium 1244-E10-H5-B2
AGAAGAGAAGAAAAGCAATTTCCAAATTTGATGTGCTGTCCCAATTGAATCGAGAATTTTATCAGCAGATGAAAATGTTTAGAGGAAAATGAGTGCTGTGAATTTAGAAGTCTTAATAGAAAAATGGTTTAAAAGAAAAATATCTTTAAAAAGAATAGAAAAATATTGCCAGCAATTAAGGATAGAAAGAAGAAGGCTTTCAGAAGATATTGATCCGGAAAATATTCGGGTTTCCTGTGTCCAAAAGCAGATTCACCCGGTAAATAGCATCGAGAGATATATAGATTTACTTTGTGGTTTTATAGAACAAGCCTTAAAAGAAGATAGTTATTTGATTATCTTCCCCGAATATAACTTTTTTGATTTATTCGGTTTAATTCCCGGGTTTAGCTTCTTAAATCAAATTTTAAATAAAAAAGAAATAAAAAACAAAGACGAAGAGAAAGGCAGAGAGAAAGAACCAGATTTAAAAGGGAACAATAATTTTCTAACTACTATTTTTAAAGGAGTTGCCAAACCAATAGAGATGGGGATCAAAAGAATATTTTCTCTGTTAGCAAAAGAATATGAAATTTATATTTATACCGGAAGTTACATTTTAAAGGAGAAAGAGGCAATTTATAATGCCGGTTCACTCTTTAGTCCTGAGGGAAATTTAATAGGAACTCAGAAGAAAATGCACCTTACTGATTTAGAGGTTATATTAGGAATAAAAAGAGCAAGTAAAATGGAGGTTTATTCTTTACCTTTTGGAAAGGTGGTATGCCCTATTTGTATGGATGCCACTTACTTTGAGACTTTCCGTATCGCCAGAGAGATAGGAGCAGATATGGTTATTTTATCTATTGCTAATTTAGAAGAATATTCTACATGGAAAGCACTAAGAGGGATTTGGCCCAGGGTGCAAGAATCATATCTGTATGGTTTAAAATCCTCCTTAAACGGATGGATTGCCGGGATGCATTTTACCGGAAAGGCCGGAATATTTGCTCCCCTGTTAATGACTGAAAAAAAAGATGGAATTTTATCTTTGTCTCCCACTTATGAAGGAAATCACTTGATAACAGCTAATATAAACATAAAGAGATTACATGAGGCAAGAGAAAAAGCAGAGTATCAGGAAGATAAAAATACTGAGTTTGAAGAGAAATATATCGAAAAAACCTATAGTGTTAATTAATAATAAAATTTCCAGGAAAAGTGAAAGAAATGGAAGAGATTAAAGGTAAAAGATTTTTTCTGTACAACCTATCTACGGCAGGATGGGTATTACTAGATTCGATCTGGTTGACTTTTTTTATAGTCTTTCTACTTCCCCCCAAAGAGAGGGTAGCAGAAGGTATGATTCCTTTTATTTCGAATGATAGGTTTTTTGGAATTATTACTGTATTGGGAGCAGTGATGCTTTTTGGAAGGATAATAGATGCTGTTGCTGATCCATTAGTGGCCTACTGGACTGACCGTTCCACTTCAAGATTTGGGAGAAGGAGATTTTTCCTTATTATAGGCGGACTTCCCCTGGCTATATCCACAGTTCTTATATTTTTCCCACCTGTAGCACATACTTCCTTTATTAATGGTATCTACTTGGCTATTGTTTTTGGTTTCTACTTTTTTTTCTTTACTGTATATGTCGTTCCCTATCTTGCCCTAATCCCTGAACTCGGTCATAATGAAATAGCTCGAATTGGTATTACCACAGCTCAAGGATACTTCTCTCTAATTGGTTCAGCAGTAGTGATGATTGGCGGACCTCTTCTTTTGACTTTATTTATGCAGAACACTGATTATGTAGGGTCTTACCAGAAAATGGTTATTTGTCTGGCTATTCTCGGAGCCCTATTATTATACACAGCTGTATTTGCGGTAGATGAGAAAAGATTCTCCAATGCCAGGCCCAGCAAGGTTCCCCTTATTGATTCCTTTAAAAAAACAGTGAGGAATAAAGCTTTTATTATCTACCTTCTTGCTAGTATGTCTTCATGGTTTCTTTTTAATATTGTCCGCTCATCTGCCATACCTATTGTAGTTACTTTGATGGGCGCTGATGAGGTCTTTGCCAGCAATATGTTTACTATTCTCTTTATTATTGCTGCTGTCTGTTTTCCAGTTGTTGGATTTTTGGCGAGAATTTTAGGAAAGAAAGTTATTATGATTATAAGTCTTGGTTTGTTCTCAATATTTTCTATTCTTCTATCCCTCACCGGTCTGACCCCAGTCAATCCCAAGACATGGGGACTTATTTTTGTAGGACTTATGGGCTTTCCTGCAGCAGTTCTAATGATTATTCCTAATGTAATGCTTTCTGAAATTTGCGATGTTGATTATAAAAAAACCGGAGAGAGAAGAGAAGCTATGTATTTTGGTGTCAAGGGATTCTTTATGAAACTCAATTTAGGACTTTCGACCGCAAGCCTTGCTCTTTTATATTCTATCTTTGGGAAAGATATCGGTAATCCCCTGGGAGTAAGATTAGCTCCCATATTAGGAAGTGTAGTTGCTCTTTTAGGACTTATAATTATGACCCGGTATCCGGAAAAACAGATTAAAGAACTTCTATCAAAATAATTTTATGAAATATTGTTTGATTTTTAATTCTCTCAGTAGGGGCGTATAGCAATACGCCCCTCTTATGGATTCCGCATCGAGTGCGGAATGACAAAGCAAGTGTCACTCACGCTCTACTTATGTCATTCCCGCGGATGCAGGAATCTATCTTTAAAAATATTTTCTAGTAAAAAGAAAGGTTATTTAATGGAAAAAAGTAAAGAAATGGTTGTTTTACAAAAAGAAATTTTATTTTTATGTACCGGAAATTCCTGCCGTAGCCAAATGGCGGAAGGATTTGCCAGAAAAATACTTCCTAAAAATATAGAAATCTTTAGTGCGGGGCTGGAGCCAAAAAGTGTACATCCTATGGCAGTAAAAGTTATGCAGGAAATGGGTGTTGATATCTCTCATCAGAAATCAAAAAATATTTCAGAGATTCCTATTGATAAAATAGATTTAGTGGTTACTTTATGTGGAGATGCTGCTGAACGATGTCCTATTTTTCCAGGTAAAGTTAAAAAAATTCATTGGGCACTAGAAGATCCTGCCAAAGCTCAAGGAAGTGAAGAAGAAATTTTCCAAGTGTTTGGAAAAGTTCGGGACAAAATTAAATCTTATATAGAAAATGAAAAATGGTTTGATTCTTTAAAAATTAATTAAATCGGATAAGTTATGCTTATTTTAAGATTTATGTCGTATCTACAATAAAAAGAAACCATATATTTTTTTATCTATTATGTGTTATTTTATAAATAAATATATAACTAAAGTAGAGAAGTATAGTTTTCCCCGGAAAATAAAATTAAAATATAGGAGGGTTATTACGAATAAAAAAGTAAAATTATACGGACTTCCAACTTGTCCTATTTGCAAGAGGACTAAAAAATATTTAGATGATGAAGGCATTGACTATGAATATCTGGATGTCTCCGCAAATCACGATTTTGCCAAAGAGATGATTATAAAATCTAGCCAAAAAACTGTACCAGTAATCGAAATTGGAGGAGAAATTATAATTGGATTTGATAAAACTAAAATTGAAAAACTTCTAAAGGGGTAAAACATGAAAAGAATTTATGATTTGATAATTATTGGAGCGGGACCTGCTGGTATTACCGCTGCCGTATATGCTGCCCGGAAGAAAATAGATATCTTGGTAGTTACAAAAGACATAGGAGGACAAGCTGCCCGGAGTGGAGATATCCAAAATTATACAGGCTATCAATTTATTTCTGGCCCGGAATTAGCTGAAAAATTTGAAGAGCATATGCGAAAATTTAATTTTGATATTAGGGAAAACGAAGAAGTAATAAAATTAGGTGCCGAACAAAATAATTTTTTAGTAAAAACAGATAAAAATAATTACTGGGCGAAGACGGTTATTGTAGCATCCGGTAAAAAATCCCGTGAATTAGGTGTTTCCGGTGAAAAAGAATTTAAGAATAAGGGTCTTGTTTATTGCGCTACCTGTGATGCTCCCTTATTTTCCGAAGATGATGTAGCGGTAATTGGCGGGGGAAATTCTGCCTTAGATGCTGCTTTACAATTGATGAAGATTGCCAATTATGTATATATTATAAATATTGCCGATTACCTTACCGGGGACGAAATAATGCAGGAGAAAATCAAGAAAAGTAAGAAAGTTTCTATATTAAATAACAGTCAGGTGATAGAAATTTTAGGTGATAATTTTGTTAATGCTATAAAAATAGAAAAAGATAAAAAAGAAGAAACACTTGCTGTTCAGGGTATTTTTGTGGAAATCGGTCTTATACCTAATTCAAATTTTGTTGTTGATTTAAACAAAACAAAAAGTGGAGAAATTAAGGTAAACAATAAAAATGAAACCAATATTCCCGGTATATTTGCTGCCGGAGATGTTACTGATGTCTTTGAAAAACAGATAATTATCGCAGCCGGAGAGGGAGCAAAAGCTACATTAAGTGTTTTTCGCTATTTAAGCAGCAGGAAATAAAACTATTGTCCGTTAATCCCTTCTCTAAATTAATGCAATAAATAAATAAATCGAGTATAATAGAAAAATCATAATTTTTTTAATAAAAATCCTTCCAGCTTAGGAGTAAAAATTGTTGTTATCAACTTTTCTATTAGAAGCAGTCTTAATATCTTTATCCGGAGTTATGGCTCCAGGACCCATTACAGCAGTAACG
>NMQN01000602.1 GCA_003575245.1 Candidatus Atribacteria bacterium 1244-E10-H5-B2
CAAAATTTCTTCGTTCTCTCATTTCCCGGATAGCTTGAAGCCTCTCTTTTTCCCTTTTGATTTTTTTTCTATCCTTTCCCATTGCCTAATTTCAGCTCCTTAACTGGCTCCCCGAATACGATAAAGTGATATTTTCCCTTGATTTTTTCGTAAGTAATATAACCCAAATTAGATATCCGGGCCAAAGAGGAATCCAGTTTCCGGGATTTTACCCCGATAAACCTAGACATATCTTTTTTATTTAATCTACCTTTTAAAACATTCATTCCTGATCACCTGTCTTTTATAAATTGACTTTTCGAGTGAGTTCGTTTAGTATATAAATACAAAGCCTGTTTTTCGGGGCTCTATATTTTTAAAAAATGAGGGTTTTAACCTTCCCGGTTTCTGCCCTTATTTTTTTTGTGATAAATATAAATTTTATAATTGCAAGCGAAGGGATTTCGACCTTCGCTTTGAGCGAAAAACGAAGAAATTTTGAGCTTACAAATTAAATAAATTTGAGTGGGGAAGTTCATTTAAGCCCTTCCCCGCTTCGAGTTAATATAACGGAATAGGTGAATTTCTTTTCCAGGCTTCACCTGACCTGGCTATTAGAATGAAAGGTAAATTTTTCCTGTCCAGGCTTCACCTGACCTGACCCCAAACTCGTTGATCGACCGCGAATTTGAGGGACACAATTTTTTATTATCCGGCCCAGCTTGTAGCTAAACTATTACACATAAAAATCTGGTGGCTCAGCTTTAGAGCAGGAAACGCATTTACCGCACCGGCACAATACTCCCTTATAGGCGCAACGTCCGACCATTTCGAGATTAAAACGATATCCTTTTTCTGTTGCAAAACCTGCCGAGGCGGAAAAGCTTCTTCGGCGGTTTTTGAATTCAGGACCCAGCCAACTTCATCTTGCGGAAGGAAACAAATCGTTCCTTCATTCCACGCTTGTAAGTTTGTGATCAGATGCTCAGAATTTTCAAATTGCAAGTATACATCGATTAGGTCGATTGATGGCAAGCCATCAGCGATCAGATTCTCATTTATAACTGATAGATTCGGGTATTTTGTTACCGCGCTCCCTCGATCGCCGAAACAGAAATTTATCGTTTCTTCAGATTTTCTCATATGAGAAAAACTTGTCCGGGACATCAGTATCTTTTTGAAGATCACACCTGACAGCCTGGCCAAATCGCATAAATCGATAATATCGGTTATCGGTTTCGTTGTGTCCACCGTAGCGTCCCAGGCCACACTTGCCCCGCTCTTATTCGTTACCTGAAAATCGATATCGGCTTCGGTTACGATTCCTACATTATTTAAGGGAGTCAAGGAAATTACGCCCTTGCTCAAAGCCTGAAAACCGAGATAGCTCAAACGATTTTTGCAAGCCTCATAACAGTAGATTATATCACCGAATACGAGAGAAATTACCGCCTCGGTGTCTGGATCTTTCATTGCCGAAAATTGTATAAAACTATTCAGATCTACCTCAGACATTTGTTTCTCAACCCTTATCGCGGGGATCTCTCCGGAAATTTTGTCCAATTTTGGCCTTCCTTTGCGTGGGTAACTTGTATCGTATGCGGTTACGTCGGCCATTGGTCGGGAAAAAGCACCCAGAACGATATCGTAGGTCAGCGCAGGTATAGTCTTATAGGGCAAATATTTCTCTATCGGGCTTTTGCCTGGCTTCCAGGTATCAACGAACGAGCTCAGGACTTTAGGTTTTAAAATGCTTTTCAATATGCTAAATTCCATTTTCTTTCACCTCTATTCTTCTTTGATAGAAATTTTTTTCGCAAAGTCCTTTGCTTCCGTCTCCATTCCTGATCCGGTGAAAGTTTGTTCGCCTTTATTGGGGATATCCCCTTCTTTAAGTAATTTGTCTATGGATTCTTGTTTCTGCTCTAAAATATTATTTGATAAATCTTTTACAGCATTTTCAATATCCTCTTCTTTATCGACCTTGATATACTGAGCAAATCCTTCGCTCAAATCGGCTGATTTCAGAGCCTTTTTGATCGAATTATTTAAAATGCTCTTAGCGTTGTTACTCTTCATTTCCGAGATTTCTTTTTCGGCTTCCTGTAACCGTTCCTTATCGCTAAGATCCTTTCTCCCCTGATTCTTTTTGAAAGTTTCGATCCCTTCGGAAGTTCTCTTATCTGCAATTTTAGCGGTATAATTATTCAGGCTCTTCTCGATCCCCGCCTCTTTGCAGGCCTCTAAAAATTGCTCGTCGGTTAATAAAATCTCATCTGCCATCGTTTTGACCTCTTTCCTTAATTATTTCTTCGGCTTCCTCGACCACGCTTTGAAGCGGTATTTCCAGGATCTCCGAGAAAAACTCATTATATTCTTTTTGGGAAACATACTCCTGCAGTCTTAGCTTTAATTTTCTCAATTCGGATTTATAGTCTTTCGGGATTGCCCTTTTATCGGTAGTATGATTCATACCATTAATTAAAAAAATGATCTTGCATTTTAGGTTATTGACAGATATCCCGATCCCTTCATTCGATATCATTTTTTGACCTCTTGTTTTCGTTTAAGACGATCCTCAATATCTTTTCTGAAGTCAGCCATCACACCCGGAGAATTTCCCCTGTCCCTTAAATATTGCAGTAAGTCGTCCGGCTTGATCCTTCGAGTGCTCGAAATTTTATAGACTTTTAGCCTTTTATCTTTGATCCAATCGTAGACCGCCTGTTTTGAGATCTCGAAAATTTCCGCCATATCAGCGACGGTTAGATATCCATTTTTCATATTAAAGTCTCCTCTTTATTTTTATTCGATTTAATTATATACCAAAGTTAAAAATTTTTCAAGTTATTATTTATTTTTTTTATTTGTCAATACCAATCGAAAATTTCTTCCTCTTCCTCTTTCTTTTTTGCCTCTTCTTCCGGAGTAACCTTATAAGGCCAATTAAAGGGCTCTGGCTTGCTCTTAGGATTTCTTTCGATCCAAAATTCACCTGGCGACGAATAATGCAATATTCCCTGCAATTTCTCTTCTTCCTTCCCGATAGATTCGTACACACTACCAGCGCAGGCGTCCGCCTCGTCTGCGTGGCCATAGAGGCCTCTCTCGTGAATGATAGTCAACTGATTCGATTTATTATAGACAGCGATAGTATTCTTCAATCCCGCTTTCAGATCCGGACGGTCCGGCAATTTCAGCTTATCCTGAATCATTTTAGATTTTAAGACCACAAAAACAACGGACAGGGAAGGCCGGATCTTGACCAACAATTTTATTTTTTTAAAACTTGCCTCAACATAACCCTTGCTATATTTGTCAATCGAGGCAATGGTCAGATGATAGGCTTTAGCCAATGTTCCTATTTCGTTCAGGATAACGTCGAGGTCCTTCGTCTGCCAGGATCTAACCACGTCAACAACTGCTATATCCCCTTCTCGGTGTGATATGGCCAGAGCGAAACGATCCCTTCCTGAAAGGCCGGATTGATCCAGAGCCAGGTGATAATTATATCCTGATTTGTAAGGCAAATCCCCGACTAAAACAAAAGGCTTCTGTAAAAGTTCAAATCCGAAAAATGCTTCTATTTTTTCGCTAAAGACTGCATTAAATTCCCGATTCCAATTATCTTTGTCTCGGGTTTCTTCCTTATCTAAAAACTTTTGTGATATTTCGGGATTGATGAAGCGGGTTTTTGCTTGAATTGTCAAGCGATCTTCCTCATTGAATCCTTTATCAAATTCCTGAAAAAAAAGTCCTTGTTTAGAGCCTGCCGTTGAGATCAAAAAATACTTGCTAAATTCAAACTGAGCCTGTCTCGGCCGAAGTGAATTGAATATTAATTCGTCGGCCTTTGGTCCGATAATCCTGAAAAAACTGCACTCGTCCATTATGAGCACACAAATTGGAATTCCACGCAAAGCCTCACTTGTGCAAGGTCCTGAAATGATTTTAACTCCATTTTTTAAGGTCAGTTCGAGCTCCGTCGATTTCTCTATGAGACGATATAACGTCGGGGAATTTTCCAACATTCGCCTGCAATTTTTTCCAATGATCTGCTTTGCCTGGAGTTCTCGGGTTGCTATGATCACTACATAAGGATTTTCCCCTTCGGCTACCTCTTTTTTCCATTTATCCCTGGTAGCTTCGAATAGCGCGCAGATTGAGACCAGAAAACTTTTTCCGCTCCTGGCACCGAGACAAGCGATCAGTTCCAATTTTTCTTTCCCCGGAGTATATTCACCTTTTCCTTTGGTCAGGATCATAAATATCTCGAGCTCTTTTTCGTTTAGTGGTAAACCATATAGGGCTTTAAGGATAATTAACTGGACTGGTCTTTTTTTAAAAGACAGATTCAAATAATCGGGAGCCTCTGCAAACTCAATAACATTTATCTCCTGCAATTTCTTCTTTACCTTTTTATATTCGACCGCCTCTGCCTCGATCTCCTTTAGCGTCTTTTTCTGGTTTTGCGGGAGATTCTTCTGAGCCCTGGCCCTCGTTTTTTTGCTCTTATAGGTATAGATTTTCCTTCTCTTTTTAGTCATAAGATCACCTCTTAATTAGAATGCATTCTATTTTTAGACCCTGCTCCCCTGTTTTCACCCTGTCTAAGGGGAGCAGGGATCGGCAATCCGGAGAACTCTCGCCAGAAAGACCGGATCACCGAATTAATTTAGATTCGTTCTCCTTTCAATTTTGATCTTCTTTTTTTCCATCGAACGTCTGTCCCTCTGAAAAGTTACATAGGGAATATCGACAATTTCTCCCGCAATTATTCTCTCTTTTACCTTGTTAAGATTGGAGAAATAGAGTTTTAATCTTCTCTTGCAAGACTCAAAAGAGACTGCGGAAATTCTACCGGCAAGATACTCGGCATTTTTTTTAAAAATACTAACTACTAACATTTTTTTACCCTCTTTCTTATTTATTTTCTACGGATTTCTCCCTTTGTTTAATGATCTTATTAATAGATTTTAAGGCAATTATATATCTAGATCTCTCGTTTTCAGTTAAACTTTCCTTTCGTTTTAATTGCCAAATATAAGAATCCTTAGTTTGTTTTAAGGTCTTTAATTTTATTAAGTTCGCCCTGGCCATCACCATCTTAGCCTTCCATCCTTAGGTTTCAGGTGATTGATATAGCCACTTTTTTTTATGATCTGCTTATATTTTATCGGCTTTTTTTCTTCTTTCTGAAAAAATAATATGTAGAAAAATGCTGTTACCAACCACCAAAAAATTATATCAAATATCATTATTTTATTTTCACCCCCTAACCTGTTAAGATAGAAGGGTCCGGGGAATCTCTAAACATTTAAGATTATCTCTATGGTTGCAGGCCGTAAGATTTTTTTTTCAGGGAGATTCCCCTGCCTTCTTTTAATTTTATTCTGCAGGCAATTTTATTCTCTTACAATCCCGAAGGAATTATCAATAATACGATTATAATGTCCTTTAGTCGTTCCTATATCATAGAAATATATACCCCAGTCGTTTCTTTCTATATGATCTAACCCTCCGGCTAATGTAGGAATATGTTTATCTTTTAAAGTCCCTTGATCATCTTTAAATAATGTTTCCCATTCTGGATTTTTTTGTAGTTCATTAAATAATTTTGTATTCCCTATCAATAAAAAATTCCCTCTGTTATTCAATTCCCCTTTTTGTAGTTTTTTCATTTCTAAAAATCCTCCTTATATTTATCTTCTTCTTGGCAGGGTAAACCAAGCTCAAACATTGCATCTTCGTATTCCCACCGTTCTTGATATTTCCCTGCTTCTACAAAGTTTTTAAGCCAATTATCCTCCTTTTTCTTTTTCATTTTAAATACCTCCTTTTTCCTTTAATTGTATGAGATTATTCCCGTATTTTCCCTCAAGCCACCCATCCGCAGGCGGAATAATTCCTAGATATGTCCAAGATTGCCCTTGATTCGGCGAATAGATGTAATAGCCTTTTCGATTCGTGATTCCTGTCGTTCCTGGGAAATCTTCCCCTTTTTCCATCCTGATACAAGATACACCGTATTCGTTCTCAAATATGGTTTTCACTTCATTTACCTCCTTAATTATTTAATTTCTCCCGAACATTGTTCGTAAACATTTTTCTTCAACAGATATTCGCTTGGGAATAAAGTTTATACAGCCTTGTCCTGGGAGTCCATCATCTACGAAATCTCCGACACATAAATTTTTGCATTTTCCACATTTCCGGACTTCTCTTGGCATTGAGTTTTTTCTATATTTTAGTTCTACTCCACAGCAAATTAATTTCGGCACGAAAGACATCTTCCCTTCTTTTTCCCAATCTTCACGTATTTCTTTAATTTTCTGATTCTTTGTCATTTCAAATTCCTCCTTAAATTTAATAAATAACTTGCTTATTACCCCCTTTCATTTAATATTTAATTTAAACAGCCTGAATTACTCTATGTTTTTGCTTATATTCTCTATTGTATTTCCTGATCCCTTCCCTATTCTTTTCTATCCAGAGTTTTCTCCTGGCTTGACAAGCTTCTTTATTTGCCTGGTAGTATTTCAAGTTTCTTTCCTTAATCGCTTTTTTATTGCTCTTGTACCATTTTGAAGCAAGCTCTTTTAATTGCTCCCCGTGTTTCTCCCGATAGTTCCTAGAATAAGCACTCTTTTGCCCTTTATCGGTATCGCGGTATTCCTTACACTTAATCAATATTCGTTCCTTGTTCTGATAGTAATATTTCAGATACTCCAATATTTTGCAGGCCTTGCAGATATTGGTCCGGCCTTCAACATTCCTTTTATCTACCGAAAACTTAAAGATCGGTTTTTTCTGTTCACATTTTGAGCAAATCTTAAATTTTATAGTTTTTATTCTGTCCTTCCGGTCCTCGAGGTTTTGCTCGATATCAGAATAACGAGTATCAAATTCAAATTCTTTTTCCATTGGCTAACCACTTCCTTAAAAATTGTTAGACTTCAGTATTTTATCACCCCCTTTCATTATTTCTTTTATTTGCTATATAAAGCATAACTTCAACCGCCCTGATTCTTTCACCTGTCAATCCTGTAAGTTCTTCAATTACTTCTAAGGAAAGTGCCTCTTTCGGCCTATAAAATTTATACATTGTTACACCTTCATTATCCGGATCTTTCTTTTCTTCAATCATTTCAGCACTTAATCTTTTAAAGTTTTCTTTAGAGAGTTCTATCCCTTTCGATCTGTGTAATAGAAGATATGTTTTACTATCTTCGAATACCTCTTCAAGTTGTTTCTCATCTCCAAAATCCCTTCTTTCCATTTCTGTTTTACCCCCTTCCTTTTCGGATTGCAGGTCCAGCAAATTGCATTCCCTGCTACTTAAACCGTCCCTGTTACTTTCGGCCATAATCAACCCCCCTTCAATTAGGTAACTCATCAGAATAGGCTAAAATAACTTCCCTGGGTAGCCTAATAAGGTTTATTTGATCTCTAACGTTACTTTATGTCAACCCCCTTCCTGGCCTTAGGTCTTTAAAATAGCTAAGAGATAAGACAAATAAGGCTTAATCTGTTATTGACCCCTTTTTTAGACCTTCAAATTTGCGTTTTAAGAGGGGTATACCTTTTTTAATAGGCTATCGTAAGCGTATATTAGCCTTTTTCGTTAAAAACTTGCACCTTCTTTTAGTATGATAGCCCGGGACCCGAGCTATATGTTTATTTCTTCTTCCATTTTATTAACTTCTTCCCGGTTGATCCCGATATATCTTTTTGTTACTGTCGTTGATCGGTGGCCTAATTTTTCGCTTATCATCTCGATACTTGCGCCGTGATACACCCGAGCCTGATAGCCCCAGGTCTTTCTAAAGGAATGAGAGGAATAGCTTTCGCCTTCCAACCCTACCGCCTTAGTCCATTCTTTGATTAGATACCACAGGCCAACGTTATCTAATGGCTTGTTACTTCTTTTAGATTTAAAAAGATACTGATCGGGATTAAATACTTTAGCCTTGCTGAAATAATAATTCAGAGCTTCCCGGATAGCCTCGTTCATTCTGATTTTTCTTTGCTTTTTTGTCTTGCTTTCAGTTATATAAAGATATTCTTTTATATTGCCTTTTCCGTCCAGGATATCTGACACTTTGATTTTGAGAAGGTCCCCGGACCGTAAAGCCAAATTTATACCCACACAAAATAAAAGATAATTTCTTTTATCGGGTTCCTCTCTTAGATTTTTCTTAATAGCCAAAATCTTTTTAGGATCACGGATCGGTTCTACTGTATTCATTTAATCTATACCCCCTTATAACTTAATATTATAATCATATATTACACTAACATTATATAATATTAAAATAAAGATGTCAAGCAATCTTTGAAATCCTTTATTTATATAGGTTCTGGCCTGTATATTCGACCTTAAAATATCTTAATATAATAACACAAGAATTAAGTATCTCCGAATTAATTCGGTAAGGCCTTCTACCGAAATATTCGGGAAACGAAAAAGAATTTTTCGATACCCCTCTTTTGCCCTTAAACAGCCTCTTTACTTAACAAAACTATTAGTGTATTCAACTTTTATTTCTATCCTTTCCCGTCTTTCCTTCTCCATTGTCTTTGCCTTAGCTATAACCAAAGCGTAAAAATCCCTCTCGTTAATTTTATCCTCTTTCACAGAATTGACCATTACCTGATAGAAATTATCAAATCGATCCAGGAATTTAATTCTTTCAGGAACCATTATTCTTTTCACCACTTTTTTTTGCTTTTTCTAAATTAAATTGGTATAAGGTTACTGTTTCCCAATCTTCATATCCGCCCGGATAATCTTTATAGTCTATTCCCAATTCGGATAAGAGCTGAGAAACTTCGCTCATCACATCAGAAAAGATACTATCCTTTTTAGCCTGGGGTATATCCTTACACTTTAGTAGTTCCGAAAGAGTAAAGACATATCCGAGATCCTTAAAAGGTTTATTAAGCCGATTGAAACACCTGGCAAGATTCCGAATATGTTTCTCGCTTTCTTTGTTAATTAGCATTAGATCACCGCCTTTTTAAAATTAACTCATTTTTGGGTCCTTATATATCAACGCTTTTAGAGGTTAATTTTACTCTTTGAAATTAACTGAAATTAACCCCCCTGCTCTGAAAGTCTTATTTTATAATACTTATATATAATAATATATATTATTTATATAGTTAATTTCTTAATTACAAGAACCTAGTGGGGGTAGTTTGATTCTTTCCGTGTATAAGGTTTGTGTAATTAACAAATTAACCCCCCTGCTCAAAATTGTGATCCCTATAAAATAAGGTTTTTTTTGCCGTTAGGTTAATTTCAACCCCGAAATTAACCCGAAATTAACCCGAAATTAATTAATGGCCACATACACGCTTCTTGGCCTCCCCCCTTCACTACCCGGCAAAGGTTTTAAACTCATAATATAAATAGATTCCTTTTCCACCAGGGTTTTTTCTATATCGGTTCCAATCCTCCATCGTAAATTAAACTTTTCGATAATATCTGCTTTATAGACCTTTCCTCTTTTCTTGATGTATCTTTCAATCTCTCTGGTTAACATCTGTTCCTCATTTAGCCCGATAGTCTCGGAGACCATTGGCTTTGCCGATTCGGTTATAAAATTTAAAGCCCGGGTTGCATAGTAAAAGGCTTCTTCCGATATGCTCGTATTGCCACCCAGAGCCGCCTCGTAGAGCATAGATAACTTTATACAGTGGGTCTCTATCCTTGAAAAGAAAGCATTTAGATATCCCGGTTCTCTATTTTTATGGATTTTTAAAGCCCAATCGTTAAAATCCTTTCCGATCAGTTCTCGGCCCATCTCCTGATTATAGTATTTATTCCGGATATCCTCTAACTCCTTAGCCAATTTCTTTACATCTGATTCGTCAAGAATTCCAGGCCAGGTGAGATATTTCTCTTTTTCTATACAAGTTATCAGGTAAATTCTACCGAAAAAGCCAAGTTCTAGATCCTCAAGAGAGAAATATTTTGAAAAACTTGCTGGGATACAGCCACCCAAAAAACTGACAGCGGTTTCTCCGACAATAAACTCTTCTTTGCTCAGTTTTTTCTTAAAAGGTTTGCTATCCCAAAGATCTATAAAAAACTCCTGAGAGGCAATCCAGGAGCCTCGAGTATTCCAAGATTTTAAGATTTTTGCAAACTCCTGCCAACGGATAAATCCCACTTCCCGACCACCTGCCTGACCGATAGAGAGAGCTTTCGTCAAACCCTCTTCGCTCCCAACGCTCGGGAGCAGGAGATCTTTGTCGATTTCCCATAAAATCTTAACTGGGGTATCAATCGCCGTTCCTTTTCTGAATCCTGAGGGAGCTAAAAAAACACACCATATATTAGGATAAAGTCTTCTTGTTTCCCAATTAACAAAAACTTCTTTTCCCAGGACCGTTGCGAGAGTTGTCATCGCTCCCCAAAATAAAAAGGTCTTTGGAGTATCGGTTATCTCTGAGCAGATATCGACATAGTCTCTTAAAAAGCCCTTATCTGGGATTGCTTTTTCTAAAAGCCTGTTCAATCTTTTTTGATCTATTTCGTAGGATATGGCCGGTTTCGGAGAAATAGTAACAGTGATACTTTTAGAGGTCTTTTGCCTTGCCTCTCTGATAGCGAGATCCAATTCTGTCTCTAAATCAAGGTAACTAAATATCTTGTTCGCTATCAGATCTAATTTATGAATAGTCCTCTCGAGGTCCGGCAATTTAGCCAGTTCTTTTACCAGATTTTCCTTTACTGACTTTCTCACTTCTTCCGGATATTTGCCTTCCTTGAGATTGTTCGTTTCTAATTCGACAAATTCTGTTATTTCTTTTATTCGTTCCTCTTCGTCTATTTTCGGCATATTATACACCGCCTTTCTTTTTTTAGCCCGGCGGGATTAGATATAGAAGACGGTAAAACCTTCACCAATCCCACCAGGCTTTTAAGACCGGGTTTACCGGCCAGTATTTTTATTTTTTTGACTTCGGTATTATCTTGAATCCCGGGTCATATTTATGTTTCGTTTTATTTCTTCGTTCTCTCATTTCCCGGATAGCTTGAAGCCTCTCTTTTTCCCTTTTGATTTTTTTTCTATCCTTTCCCATTGCCTAATTTCAGCTC
>NMQN01000610.1 GCA_003575245.1 Candidatus Atribacteria bacterium 1244-E10-H5-B2
AGTAGCTTCCTTTCCTTCTTTGTGCTTCCGCACTTTCAGCAGTCGAGTGTACAAAATTCTTTACAAGAGTGGTGGCATCATAGATATAAGCAGTTTTATCTTTTTCTATGTTCTCAGGAATTACAAAAAGAAGCAATAGAAGTATAAATACCGCAAAGCCCAACTCCAACAGGATGAACACATCCTTGATACCGAGAATTATATCCTTTTTGAATAAGTTACCAATTCGTTTCATTTTAACCTCCTATTCAAGACTACGTCCGGTTAGTTTTATGAATATTTCCTCTAAAGTTGGTTCTCCTGAATGCATTGTTTTTATATCATGGTCAGCAAGAAACTTTAGAAGAAGTTCCTTGTCCTTCCCGGTCATACCAAAGGTTTCGGATTTAAGCTCTCCGGAATCTGCATATTCCATTGTGACCTGAGCTTGGCCATACTTCAACTTTAGATTCTTTGGAGTATCCACAGCAACAATCTTACCATCTACGATAAAGGCTACCCGGTCACAGAGCTCGTCTGCAACAAACATGTTGTGCGTGGTCATAAATATGGTAATTCCTTCAGCTTGTTTTTTCCGGATTATATTTTTTATGCTGTTTGCAGTAGTGGGATCCATTCCCATAGTCGGCTCGTCCAGGAACCAGATGTCCGGCTTATTAATCATTGACCGGGCAAATCCAAGTCTTTGCATCATCCCCTTGGAATAGTCTCCTGCCTTCTTCTTCGCTTCTTCACCTAAGCCCACCATTTCCAGAACCTTCATCGCATCTTCGGTCGCACCGTTATAAAGCTTAGCGTGGAACTTCAGGTTATCGAGCCCCGTAAGCTTTTTGTAGACATTGGGTCTCTCGAAACCTACCCCGATTCGGTTAAAGAATGCTTTATCAGGCCTTCCCTCCCGGGGCTTCCCATCAATGCTGACATCTCCCTTCTGTAAATCCAGTAGTCCTACGAGAACTCCCTGGGTGGTGGTCTTGCCGGCCCCACTGGGTCCAAGAAATCCAAAAATTTCTCCCTTCTCAATTGTGAAACTAACATCATTGACTGCATACACATCATTCTTATTATAAGAATGATATATATTTTTTACTTCAATCATTGGTTTTGTTTCCTCCTTGTTTTTTATTTTCTAAATTACAAAATCCATGTTTCAAGATAGATATAAATTCTTCTAAAATCGCCTCTCCCTCTTTCTCAAAAGGATCAGAGATGTTTAGAGTCAAGAGCCGTTTATTGACACCTTCAATCATTGTCTGGACATAAAAATTTACGGTCTCCGGTGAATAAGCATCCGTTATTTCTTCCCTGGTTATAGCATTCTTAATAAGTTCCAGATACAAGCTATTTGGGTCCGTTTGTATCTCGCTATACGCTTCTTCAATGATTGTTTTTAATAATTTCTCCTTTTCCAAGGTTTTACTGATTATTATATCCCTGCCAATCTGAACAGACTGGGGATTCTGTTTGGCAAACTGAAAAGCCTGCTTTTCAAGAAGCATTAAAAAATCAAAGAACCCCAAATCCTTCCGCATTTGGAGAACCGGGGCTAAGAATTCCATTTTTTGATCTTTTATCTCCCTTATAACAACCCCATAGATATCGTTTTTATCCTCAAAGTATTGGTAGAAACTTCCCCGGGGAATCCCTGAGGCTTCTATAATTCGCTGGATACTGGATAAATCAAAGCCGTACTGGGCAAATTCACCCCGTGCTGCTTTAATGATTTTTTCCTGTTTTTCTCTGGACAGGTTAAAAAAGGTTTCTTTTGGAATAGGTCATTACCTCTTTTGTTAGTAAAAGCATGACAGTCGTATCATGCTTTTACAACATGACAACCGTGTCATAATTAAATTATACGTATTTTTATTTATGAAGTCAATTTTTGTATATCGGTAAGACCATTTGCCGGTTAACCAGTTTACCGGTTAGCTGGTTGAAAAAATGGAAAACTGAAGTCAGAAGCCAGGATAAAGTACAGTGATAAGGGATGAGTAATCTGTAATAAGTTACGGGTTATGGGTTACAAGTTTACAGAAAGCTCTAAATAACCAAGACTGCATTGTTTTATACGCTCTTGTAATGAACTGTAAACCGATTTTCCTCTTGTCTAAAAACTATAAACTAAAAACCTGTATCTAATGCTAACGACTATTCACTATTCACTAACGACTAATTTAGTCAGTTAGTGAGACTACCTCAACAGCTATGAGACCTCCCTTGATTTCGATATCTAATTCTGCAACACTTTTGCCATATTCCGGACTAATATAAGTGTGGTCATTTATTTTTATAAAACCTTTGACATCTAATTTTACAGCCGGAAAACGTTCAATAATTATTTTAGTTCCAATAGCTGAAGGTATCTTTAAAACTAATTTAGCTGCTCCTACATTAATACTAACTTTCGATTTTTTAGTCAGGTTACCTGAAAAATCAAAGGTATAGCTCCCTGCTCCACCGGCAAAATTCATTTCATCAAAATTTGCATTAGCCAAACTTAACATTTTTATAGTGGAGGCGCCTGTCTTGATATTAATATTTTTTAAATCTATAAGATTGGGTTGATCAAATATGATGTTGGTTTGGCTGGCACCTGTAGTAAGGTAAAAATTTTCTATCTGTAAATTAGTTAGATCAATATCTCCACTATAAGTTGCGGTGTTGATATATAATTGCAGAGGGATACCGGAAGGTAATTTTAAATTCCATCTATTTTTATAAGGAAATGGTAAATCAAGGTCTTTCTTAATACTCTGCGATAGAGTTAAAATACCGGTTTCTCTTAATATTTCATACTGGATATTAGGTTTTAAGATACTTTTATCATATTGGAAATTACCTTTAAATACACCTTCTTCCCCGGAAATTAAGTCCAGCTTTCCTGCCCCAAATTTTATAGTAACTTTTAATGACTCTACTTCTCCTAAAGGAATGACTCTGTTTTCTCTATTTTCTTCATCTGCCATTGATTTATAAGTAGTAACAAAGAAAATAAGGAAAATCAAAATTAATAAAATATATTTATTTTTGGCTGGCAATTTCAAATTAATCACCTTTTTAATAAAGACAAATAAAGTGCAGGACAATTTGCTTTGCCCTGCACTTACAGAAACGTTTCTTACAATTTTTAGTAATTCGATATTAATTCATATTTTATTCTATTCTCCTGCAAAATACCATATCAAATAAGCTATCGCTCCAATGATTGCTGCCCACCAATACCAAGCTAAATCTGCCATATTATTACACCTCCCCTTTTTTCATAATATTTTACTAGTGCAAATCGATAAATAAGTTCATCTTTATATAATATATTCTATATCTAATTTAAAAATCCTTCTTTTTTTAAAAAATATTTTAAATTTTTTTAAGAATTATTTTTTATCTTCCTCTTCTTCTTTAGATTTTGCAATTATTTCCTGTACAATATTAGCAGGCACCTCTTCATAATGAGAAAATTTTAAACTAAAAGTACCTCTACCTTGAGTAATTGACCTCAAATCGATAGCATATTTAAAAATATCTGCTTGGGGTATTTTAGCTTTAATAGCCTGTTTTCCACTTGAAGATTCTTCCATCCCCATTATCTTCCCTCTTTTGCTATTCAAATCTCCAATTATATCCCCCATATATTCTTTTGGCACTATTACTCCTATATCCATGATAGGCTCTAATAAGACCGGGTTAGCTTCTGCCGCTCCTTTCTTAAAAGCCATCGAACCGGCTACTTTGAAAGCCATTTCTGAAGAATCTACCGGGTGATAACTGCCGTCATAAACAGTAGCCTTTATATCTACAGTGGGATATCCTACCAATATTCCTTTTTCCATTGCTCCGATCACGCCTTTTTCCACTGCGGGTCGATACTGACGCGGAATTACTCCTCCAACTATTTTATCTACAAATTCAAACCCCTCTCCTCTGCCTTTGGGTTCAAGCTCTAACCAGCAATGTCCGTACTGCCCTCTGCCGCCAGATTGCTTCTTATATTTTCCTTCTGCCTTAACCTTTTTTCGAATAGTCTCTTTATATCCTACTTTAGGAGTACTCTTTTCAACCTCTACCCCAAATTTACTCTCCATGGTATCAATTATTACTTCCAGATGGGATTCTCCCATGCCGGCTAATATGGTCTCTCCAGTATTTTCATCCCGGAAAATTTTAACTGTAGGATCCTCGTCAATTATTTTGCTTAGAGCGGTACTTAATTTATCCTCATCCCCCTTAGTCTTGGGAGAGATCGCCAGCGTCATTATTGGTTCAGGATATTCTGTTTTTTCAAATAAAACAGGATTATCTTTATCGCAGAGAGTATCACCGGTAATAGTATTCTTAAGTTTGGCTACAGCAGCTATATCTCCCGCATAAACCTCAGAAATAGAGCGTTGATTCTTGCCCTGCATTTTATAAATTTTTCCTACTTTATTATCTATACTTTTTGAAGAATTATAAATATTTGAATCTTCAGGTAATTTTCCTGAATATACCCTAAAGTAGGTTAAATTTCCCACATAGGGGTCTGCTACAGTTTTAAAAACAAAAGCAGAAAAAGGGGAATCAATAGAATTTTTTATTAATTCTTCAGAAGAAGCTTTAACATTTTTAGCTGCAACAGGAGGCATTTCATATGGAGAAGGAAGATATTCGCTTATAAAATCAAGAAGAAGCTCTATTCCTAAATTCATGGTTGCTGAGCCGCAAAGAATGGGAACAAT
>NMQN01000299.1 GCA_003575245.1 Candidatus Atribacteria bacterium 1244-E10-H5-B2
CTTGCCTTCATCCCACTTCTAAGCATTATTTCACTGATGAAAGTTGTTCGTCCCGGAAGATCGTAAATCATGAAACCTGCTATTTTCTTTAAATTTTCTAAATGGTTGCCAAAATAATATCCAATATAATAAAGGGACGCCAATATACCTAATAGAAAATCATCTGCCGCAGGAGTTAAGCCCGGTCCCAAACCAATAAGTCGTTTTGAAGCTTCAGTTATCTCCTTATAATCAAAATCACTTATTCCCCTTGTTAATCTTTTTACAGAATTTATAATAAAATCCTTATAATGATTGGCCACTTTATCTCCGTCAAGAATAGAAGCTATCCCTTCCATTTCTCCATATTTTAGGGTCAAATCACGGATCTTTTCTATATTTTTATTGAGTATTTCTTCTGAAACTGTTGACCTAAAAAATAAAGGTGAGGAATCCCAAACCTTAGCCCCAGTAAGTTTAATAGAAATACAGATCTCTGGTATCTTTATTTCATCTTTATTTATAACAGCTTTCATCCCGACTTTAAAGCCAAAAGAACATAGCTTCTGGTCTTCTGCAACATCTAGTTTAATTGCAGCTGGGTAATTGGGAAGCTTTGAAGAAATAAGGGTAACTAAACTATTTCTATCCAATTGAATATTACAAGCCTGATCAAATACCGAATGAACAATTCCCTCAACTGTTTTAGCGGTAAGAGTATCAATTAAATCAGAAGCTATAGACTTTGCTAACAGCATAACAATTCCCATAAGAATTTTTATTTATAAATTTTTTACTCTTTACTTTAAATATCATAAATGCATAAAGGGCTCTTTGTCAATAAAAATAATTGGAAAAAACTTTAATTAAAATTGTAGGAAAACCTTGGTTTACAGGAACTAAAGAAGGAAGTGGATACGGTATATTAGGGCATGTTTATAATCAATTTATCAAGTTTATTTCTTCTTTTCCTTAATTGCCTTTAAAACCTTCTCCGCAGTAATAGGTAGAGAATTAATTCTGCAACCAATCGCGTCAAAGACTGCGTTAGCGATAGCAGGTGCTGTAGGCACCATACAGGGCTCTGCAATTCCTCTTGCCCCCCACGGTCCTGTAGGTTCAGGAACCTCAACTATACTTATCTTCATTTCAGGGGTATCTCCGATAGCAGGAATTTTATAGTCAACAAATGAAGGATTTAAAACTTTCCCCTCTTTAATTTTCATCTCTTCTAATAACGCGGATCCTAAACCTTGAACAATACCACCTTCTATTTGAGCACAGACAAGTTCAGGGTTTATAGCTTTCCCTGCATCATAGGCAGCAGCAACTTTTAAGACCTTTACCTCTCCTGTTTCTATATCAACTTCAACTTCTGCAGCCTGCACTCCAAAGGTCCAAAAAGCTACCGGCTTCTCTCCTTGACCGGTTTCCTTATCAGTATCTTTTACGTCGGGAGGAATAAAAGCTCCCCTTCCGATAATCGGGCCATGCACCCCAGATCCATCAGGCATAGTTAAGCCCATGGCCAGGTCAGCAATCTTTACTTTCTTATCAGGATGAATTTTTGAAATGATCTGTCCATCTTTTAACTCAAGGTCATTTTCGGAAATACCAAATTTTAATGATGCTAATTTTAACATCTGATTTTTCGCATCTTCCCCCGCTCTTTTAATTGAGTTTCCGCAACAATAGATAGTGCGGCTGGCCACTGTCTGCCATTCATAGGGAGTACAATCTGTATCTCCGGTAATTATGCTTATTTGAGAAATGGGAATAGTAAGTACTTCAGCGGCTATCTGGGTTAAGGCGGTATCTGAACCCTGACCAAGATCCATCGCAGTAACTAATAGGTTAACCGTCCCATCTTCATTAATTTTCACAATTGCTGAAGAACCAACATTATTAGGCATTGACGGTGCCTTATACATACCTGCAATACCCTTGCCCCGATATTTTGTCCTGGAAGCCCTCTTGACTCTTTTATCCCATTCTATATCTTTGGCGGCCTTATTTAGACATTCTAAAAAGCCGACATTCTCTACAACCTGCCCAGTTACTGTTGTACCACCATCTTTTAAGGCATTCTTTCTCCTGAATTCAAGTGGATCCATTTTAATTTTATGTGCAATAATATCCAGATTTTGTTCTATAGCAAAATGTATTTCAGACATACCAAACCCCCGGTATGGACCACCAACCGGATGATTAGTATATACACAAATAGAATCAGCTTTTACATTAGGAATATCATATGGTCCGGTCGAGGCATATCCACCTGCTCGAGCGATATTTACTCCATATTCGGTGTACGCGCCGCCATCCCAGTAGAATATATTTTCCTCGGCAACAATTCTGCCGCTCTTTGTGACTCCTGTTTTAATCCTGGCATGCATACCTTGACGAATAAAAGTGTTTATAAAAACATCTTCTCTTGAAAAACTCAGTTTTACCGGACGGTAATTAGCTTTCTGAGCTAGGGGGATGACTATTCCTTCCAGAGTTGTACCCGCTTTACCACCAAATCCTCCACCTATAGCGGGAGAAATAACTCGAATTTTATTTAAGGGTATATTAAATGCGGTGGCCAAAGTACGCCTTACTGCATAGGGTGATTGACAACCTGCCCAAACAGTGATTTTGCCTTCAGGGTCCACTTGAGCTATGGCACAATGATTCTCAATAGCACTATGCTGTATATGGGGGACATAAAACTCATTTTCAAAAACAAAATCCGCTTTTTTAAAACCTTTTTCGGCATTTCCCTTTCGAATTTTATAGTGGTTACTTATATTTGTACCACTCTGGGGTAAAATTATCGAAGCGTGCTTGTAGTTGCCCAAATCTTCATGGATAAGAGGGGCATCAGGTTTAATACCATCTAAGGGACTGAATACAGCCGATAATTTTTCATAATCCACCTCTATCAAGGATACCGCTTCTTCAGCAATTTCTTCCGATTCCGCGGCAACTGCTGCAACCGGTTCCCCTATAAACCTCACTTTATCAATGGCCAAAAAAGTTTTGTCTTCCAGATAGAGCCCTACCCGAATAGGCACATCCTTCCCGGTTATAACTACTTTAACTCCAGGCAATTTTTCTGCCTTTGAGGTATCAATTTTTAATATTTTGGCATGAGGGTAAGGACTCTTCTTTATCCTGGTATACAACATCCCGGATAATTTTAAGTCATCTGTATATCTTGAAAAACCTGTAACTTTCCTAACTCCATCTACTCTCAACGCTGATTTACCTACATATTTTAACATCTTATTTTCCCCCTCCCTTCTTAGCAACATCAAGTACTGCATTTATAATACGTTGGTATCCAGTACATCTACACAGATTGCCAGCAAGGGCTTCCTTGACATCTTCTTCTGTAGGATGGGGATTTCTATTAAGTAATGCCCTGGCAGACATCACCATGCCCGGTGTGCAATAACCACATTGGATTGCATTATGTTTTAAAAAACTTTCCTGTATGGAATCTAAATTAATACCATCTGACAAGCCTTCAATAGTTAGAATTTCTTTTCTATTTACTTCTACAGCCAGCATCAAACATGAATTTACTGGTCTATTGTTAACTAACACCGTACATGCGCCACACTCGCCAGCACCACAGCCTTCTTTTGCTCCTATCAGATCAAGGTCTTCTCTAAGCATTTTTAGAAGTGTTTTGTTGGACTGGACTTCCATCTCTTTAAGTTCGCCATTTATGGTAAAACATATTTTGTGCTTCATAAAATATGCCCTCCTTTTGCTTGAAGAACTGCCCGTCTCACCAAAACTTTAATAATTTCTTCTCTGTATTCTTGTGAAGACCGAACATCCGAAATGGGGAAAACTTCAGTTAAAGCAGATTTGCCAGCTTTTTCTAAAAGCGACTCATCTATTGTTTTTCCTTTTAATAATTCTTCTGTCTTAAATGCCCTAATAGGTGTTGGGGCAACGGCTCCCAGCGCAATTCTTATTTCATCTCTTATACATACTACTGCTACTCCTACTGTTGCTAAGTCAACATCTTTCCTACGACCCTGTTTTAGATAAACTCCTGTCCACTCATCTCGTAAAGAGGGAACAATTACCGAAGTTACAATTTCTCCCCTTTTAAGAATATTCTTTTTTACACCCGTGAAAAATTCGTTAATGGGAACTATTTTCTCCCCTGTCGGGCCAATGATATTCACCTTTGCCTCTAAAACCAAAAGAGGTGGTGCAGTATCTGCAGCTGGAGATGCATTGCAAATATTGCCTACCAAAGTTGCCCGATTACGCACCTGATATGAACCTACTGTCTTGCATGCTTCAGCTAAGATAGGATAATTTCTTTGGACTACTTTTGAATCTGAAATTTCATTAAGAGTAACAGTTGCCCCGATATGTAAGCCGTTCTGTTCGGAATAAGTTATTTTATTAAGTTGAGGGATGGCTTTGATATCAACTACGTATTCCGGTTGGATAATCTTATTCCGTATTCCTACAATCAGGTCTGTTCCTCCGTTTAGAATTTGGGCCTTTCCACCATACTGGGAAAGGATTGAAATTGTTTCTTTAATAGAATCTGGCGTAAGGTATTCAAATTTTCTCAATATAACTCCACCTCTCAATAAATTTTGAAATTTAAATAATCCATTTTTTTATTTTACCACTTAAACTTTATATCGCAAATAATAACATCCGTAAAACTTCAAAATAATTATCTGTCTCAAATACTAAATTGGT
>NMQN01000511.1 GCA_003575245.1 Candidatus Atribacteria bacterium 1244-E10-H5-B2
CGAAGAAGAAAAGAGGAAACAGAGATTGAAGATTGGATGCCATGTTTCTATCGCGGGAGGAATAGATAATTCTGTTGTTCGGGCTGAGGAATTAAGCTGTAATACTATGCAGATATTCTCCAAGAATGCATCTACCTGGCGGGAGAAGATTTTAAAAAAGGATGAAGTAGAAAGCTTTAGAGGGAATTTAAAAAATTCTAATATTAACCCCGTTTTTATCCACAACTCTTATCTCATTAATTTAGCTTCTCCCTCAGATGAACTTTACTTCAAATCGATAAATGCTTTTTTAGAAGAGATGAAAAGAGCAGACCTTTTACTACCCGACCCTTATGTAATTATTCATCCGGGGGCTCATACCGGAGCAGGAGAAGAATACGGAATTCAAAGGATAATCAGAGCCCTTAATATTATTTTAGAAAAAAGTACAGATTTAAATTTAAAGACGATGATATTATTAGAAGATACTGCCGGTTCGGGTACGCATTTGGGCTATACTTTTAGGCAGTTAAAGAGGATGGTAGAAGGGGCAAAAGATAGAAAGAAGATAGGAATGTGTTTTGATACCTGTCATGCCTTTGCAGCAGGGTATGACCTTTCACATCAAGAAGGTGTTGAACAGACTTTAGAGGAAATTGATAAATATTTGGGATTAGAGCGATTAAAAGTGATACATCTTAATGATTCAAAATTTCCTTTGGGTTCGCGAAAAGATAGGCATATGCATATTGGTAAGGGATTTATAGGGCTGGAAGGTTTTAGAGTGTTAGTGAATCATAAATGTCTAAAAGACCTGCCTTTTATTCTGGAGACTCCCAAGAATGACGAAAAAGATGATATAAAAAATATTGATTTAGTAAAGAGTTTAGTTGCACCAGGGGACGGTTCTCTGGTGCGAATGTGATTAAAAGAAGAGTGCACCAGAGAACCGTCCCCTGGTGCAGAAGAGTTTAGTTGAGGGTTCAAATAAATGCAAGTAGAAAGAATCTTAAACGAATTAAAAAAATATAATAAAATAAGCTCCCATTTTACCGCCTGGAGGCATATTTCGGCTAAATCTGGAATTTATGAGGAATTTCCGGAATGGACAGAGGACAAACTGGTAAGGATTTTAAAAGAGAAAGGTATTAATAAACTCTATTCTCACCAGGCTTCTGCCTTAGAATTTATAAAGAATAAAAATAATGTAGTGGTAGTGACACCCACCGCCTCCGGAAAGACTCTCTGTTACAATCTGCCGGTATTAGATTCTATCTTAAAAGATGAAAATAGCCGGTCACTTTATCTGTTTCCCACAAAAGCTTTATCTCAAGACCAATTAACTGAATTATATCAATTAGTATCGGCCTTGGATGAGGGGATTAAAACTTATACTTATGATGGAGATACTCCTTCTTCAGCTCGGCAGGCTATCCGCAAGAAAGGGCATATTGTGGTTACTAATCCGGATATGCTTCATTTAGGGATATTGCCCCATCATACCAAATGGATGGATTTTTTTGGAAATTTGAAATACGTGGTAATTGATGAGATTCATATTTATCGGGGAGTATTCGGAAGCCATCTGGCAAATGTAGTAAGGAGATTGAAGAGAATCTGTCGATTTTATGGTTCGAGCCCTCAATTTATCTGCTGTTCGGCTACTATTGCTAATCCCCGGGAGCTTTCTCAGAAGATTGTAGGAGAAGGATTTGTTTTAGTCGATAATAATGGCGCCCCTCAGGGTGAGAAACATTTTTTATTTTATAATCCTCCGGTAATTAATAAAGAATTGGGAATCAGAAAAAGTTTAATTAAAGAAGTAGCCCGTTTTGTCGCCTATTTTTTAAATTATAATATTCAGACCATAATCTTTGCGCGGAGCCGTCTGACTACC
The DNA here is from genome assembly GCA_003575245.1 of Candidatus Atribacteria bacterium 1244-E10-H5-B2. Next base: position 1,877 of record NMQN01000511.1, read on the forward strand.
GAAGTTTTGACCAGTTATTTAAAAGATTTTTTAGTTAAAACGGGGAGACCCAAGGATATGGTTAGAGGTTATAGAGGAGGTTATTTACCTAACCTAAGACGTGAAATAGAAAAGGGTTTAAAAGATGGTGAGATAAAAGGGGTGGTAAGTACCAACGCCCTGGAGCTGGGGATAGATATCGGCCAGCTTGATGCTTGTTTTATGGCCGGATACCCCGGAACCATATCTAGCACCTGGCAGCAGGCCGGAAGAGCAGGGCGCCGATCCAATAGTTCGATAGCTATCTTAGTTGCTTCCAGCAACCCTTTAGACCAGTTTGTAATAAATCATCCCGATTATTTCTTCGGGGAGTCACCGGAGAGTGCGGTTATCGACCCGGATAATTTGAGTATTCTAGTCAGTCATATCAGGTGCGCTTCTTTTGAATTACCCTTCGAAGAAGGAGAAGATTTTGGAACCAAAAAGCTTCAGGATGTTCTGGAATATTTAGAGAAGGAAGGCGTACTTCATTGTGTGGAAAAGAAATGGTATTGGATGAGTGAAGTCTATCCCTCTGAGGAGATAAGTTTGCGCAGTGCTTCGGTAGATAATTTTGTAATTATCGATACCACTGACCAACAGGAACAGGTTATCGGAGAAATGGATAAGGCCAGTGTACCCACCCTTATTTATGAGGGGGCTATTTATCTTCATGAAGGCGAACAATATGCTATTCACAGGTTGGATTATCAAAATCAAAAGGCCTATGCAGAGAGAGTTAAAGTTAATTATTACACCGATGCCCAGGACGAGACTAATATTAAGGTTTTAGATGTGTTTGAGAAGGGTGAAGAATTAAATATGGAACATGCTTACGGTGAAGTGGCCATTACTACTGTTTCTACCTGTTATAAAAAGATAAAATTTTATACTCATGAGAATATAGGTTTTGGGGAAATATCTTTACCGCCGGAAGAGATGCATACTACCGCTTATTGGCTTGCTTTGACTAATGATATTAGTGAACTGTTAGAGCTTCAGGAAAGTGAAAATACTTCTTTTAATTTAAGCAGCGGTCTTTTAGCTCTATCCAATGTGCTTATTAATGTTGTTCCTTTATATGTTATGTGTGACCCTCAAGATATCAGGGCGGTTTCGGAAGTGCGTTCCCCCTTTAACGGCAAGCCTACCATTTATATTTATGATAATTATCCCGGGGGAGTAGGGTTTAGTGAGAAGATGTTTGAACTGCGACAACCTTTACTGCAGGCAGCTCAGGAATTAATTCTTGGCTGCGGATGTGAAAAAGGCTGCCCCTCCTGTGTGGGGCCTATTGACGAAGTGGGTATAAAGGGAAAAGAGAGTGCTCTTCTAATTTTAAGGGAGGCCTTGAGCTGATTATGGATGATATAAAGAGTCGACTGGAAAAGATTACCCAGTTAAAGAAGAACATAGATAAAATTAACCAGTCACAAAAAGAGAAAAATTTAAAGATCATAGAAGCAGAAGTAAAGATAGAAGAAGTAGTATCAGGAAAATTTATATCCACTCCTTTTGGGGATAGCTTTATTCGGGAAAATTATTTTCCCCGAGATTATAGGTGTGGGGAAGTTGAACTTTTTCATATTTTTCAATCTTCTGCCAAAACTATTTCCAGTTTAGCCAGAGATGACAGACTAAAGAAAATAGATATTAGTAAGACCGTCTTTTTGGATACCGAGACTACCGGATTGGCCGGAGGAGCAGGGACTTATGTCTTTCTTGTGGGAGTAGGATATTTTGAAGGAGACCAATTTTGCGTTCGGCAATATTTTATGCGGGATTATAATGAAGAACGAGCCCTGCTATCAGCGCTAAATGACCTGCTCTCTAATTTTAAGGCAGTAGTTACTTATAATGGCAAGACTTTCGACCTTCCTTTAATGGAAAGCCGTTATATTATGTCCGGAATGAAGATGAGTTTAAAAAATCCTTACCATTTCGACCTTCTTTACCCTGCTCGCCGACTATGGAAGAGAAGGCTGGAGAATTGTTCACTATCCACAGTAGAAAGAGATATACTGGGGGTAATCAGGGATGATGATGTGCCGGGGTATCTTATTCCGGAGATTTACTTTAGATATTTACGGACCAAAGATGCCCGAGCATTAAAACAGGTCTTCGAACATAATTTACAGGATGTCCTTTCTCTGGTAGCCTTGGTCAGCAGGATGTGTTTTCTGGTAGAAGACCCTTTGAATAATACCGAATACGGGATGGATATTTTCAGTATAGGTAAAATGTTTGATGAAGAGAAGAAATACGGACAGAGCACCCACTATTATGCTGAAGCTTTAAAACACAATTTAGCAGAGGAAGAAATCTTGGAGATATTAAGATTAAGTTCTTTCGCCTACAAGAGACAGGGGAAATGGGAAAAGGCAGAAAAAATATGGAGAGAGATAATAGAGAGAAGTCGAGAGTATATCTATTATCCTTTCGAAGAGTTAGCCAAATATTACGAACACTATTTGAAGGATTATCAAAAAGCAGAAACAGTAGCAGAAGAAGCCCTAAATATTGAAGACAATATTTTTTTAAGAGAAAAATTGCAATATCGTTTAAATCGAATAAAAGAAAAGAAAAATAGAAAATGAAAAAAAAGTGCCTGGCACAAAAGTTGTCATAAAGGGAAACAAAGGTGCCTGGCACTTTTGTTTCCCTTTTAGGAAAGGAGCAAGAGATGGAGAAGAAAAGTTATACGGTAAAGGATTGGCCAGATGAGGAAAGACCGAGAGAGAGGTTGGTTAAATATGGAGTAGATTATTTGACAGATGCGGAATTATTAGGAATAATA
>NMQN01000834.1 GCA_003575245.1 Candidatus Atribacteria bacterium 1244-E10-H5-B2
AAATTGGGCTTACTTTTGCTGCTGGACTTAGAAGTTTCTTAAGACAAGATCCTGATATTATGTTAGTAGGAGAAATAAGAGATAATGAGACAGCGGAGATAGCCGTTCAGGCCGCTCTTACCGGTCATCTTGTTCTGAGCACACTTCATACCAATGATGCCCCCAGCTCGGTTTTAAGATTAATTGACATAGGGATAGAACCCTTTTTAATTTCATCTTCAGTAATTGGGATTATAGCACAGAGGTTAGTCCGAAGGATATGTCCAAAATGTAAAAAAGAAATAAAATTGACTCCAGATATAGCGAAAATTCTTGAGGAGCATGAAATTGACAGAAACAAGATAATCTTATATAAAGGTGAAGGATGCCCCCATTGTAAGGATACTGGATATAAAGGAAGAATAGCCATTTTTGAACTATTGATAATCACTGATAACATAAGAGATTTAATTACCCGTAATGTTACTACTGTAAAGTTAAGAGAAACTGCCATTAAGGAAGGGATGTGTATGCTGAAAGAAGATGGGTTAAAGAAAGTTTACGCAGGTATTACTACTATTGAGGAAGTTTTAAGGGTTACTTCAGCTTAACTACCTAAAAGTCGGATCTTAGCATTTGACCTTTGAATATTATTAATTAAATCTAAAAGAGTATAAAAATAGATAGAGGTAAATAAATTGCCTAATAATAAAGAAAATGATTTAAAAAAGTTAAAAAAACAGATTTTACAATTAAATGCCTTAAACAAAATTTCTTTTGATTTAACTCAGACTGCAGATTTAGACGTCCTATTAAATAAAATAATACAATATGCTGCTAAAATTGTAGAAGGTGAAGCTGCTTCAATATTGCTTTTAAATAAAGAAAAGAGAGAATTATATTTTAAAGCAAGTCTGGGGAAGAAGAGCCAGGAAATAAGAAAATATAAAGTAAAAGTTGGTCAAGGAATTGCTGGCTGGGTAGCAGAAAAAGGAAAATCTCTGATTATTGGTGATGTTACTCGAGATAACAGATGGAAAAAAGATTTTGATGATGCTATAATATTTAAGACTAAATCAATTATTTGTGTTCCCTTGATATTAGAAAAAGAGATTGTAGGAGTAATGGAAGTGATTAACAAGAAAGACAAAACATGTTTTGGTAAAAATGACGAGGAAATTTTAAATTCCTTTGCAAATCAAGTGGTAATTGCTTTGTGGAATGCGAATATTATAAAAGATTTAAATAATTATTTTATAAACATTATCGAGATATTGATTCAAGCAATGGAAAGTGAATCCCTTGGACCAAAAGGACATTTTGTGAAAATGGCTCGATTAGCTACTCAAATTGGCAATAAACTTGGAGTAACTGGAAAGGATTACGAAAACTTATATTATGCTTCTCTATTACACGATATAGGCAAAATAAAAGTAAAGAGAAAAATTGATATTAATTTTAAGTCAGAAGAAAATTTGCATTTAGTTCAGAGTGAAGTAAGTATACATCCCATGGTGAGTGAAAATATGCTTAAACAAATTAATTTATTTAAAGACATAATTCCTATTGTTAGACACCATCATGAACACTATGATGGAACAGGTTGTCCTGATGGATTAAGTGGTGAAAAAATACCTCTTGGTTCTCGTATAATTGCTGTAGTTGATGATTATATCAAAATATTTTATAATAAATCCATAGAAAATTATTCTAAAAATGAACAAGATCTAAATAAATTATTTTCTCTTGCAGGTACTAAATACGATCCAAAAGTTATAAATGCTCTAAAAGAAATCATAGATATGAAAGGGTGAATATATAATCAATGGCCACCTTTGTTTATAAAGTTCGCGACCGTACAGGTAAGATATTTACCGGAAGTATGGAGGGAGAAAATAGAGGGACAGTTGTTTCTCGACTCCGGGAAATGGACTACTTTATCACTTCCATTAGAGAAAAAAAACGAAGTTTTTTATTTTTAAAAGAAATAACCCTTTTCCAAAGTATAAAATTCAGAGATTTAACTATATTTTATAGACAATTTTCTACTATGGTAAATGCTGGTTTAACTTTAGTAAATTCATTAGATATTTTAGCTGAGCAAGTAGAAAATAAGGCATTATCAAATGTCATAAAGGTAATTAAATCTGATGTAGAAGCAGGATCTACTTTGGCTGATGCTTGTACAAAACAGCCCCGGGTATTTTCTGAATTAAATATTAGTATGATTAGAGCAGGGGAAATTGGAGGAGCGCTCGATGAAATTTTAAATAAAATAGCGGATTTAATGGAGAAAGAGTATGCCCTCCGACAGAAAGTAAAGTCTGCTATGGCTTATCCTTCCTTTATAGCGGCTGCCGCAGTGTTAATGTCTATTTTTATGTTAACTTTTATTTTACCTCAATTTGTCGGAGTATTTGATCAATTTGGTGGAGAACTTCCCGCTCTTACTAATTTTTTTGTGGTGCTAACTAAATTATTTAATAAATATTGGTATTTATTTTTCATTATTTTTGCGGCATTAGTTTTTGTTTTTTTAGCCTATATAAGGACATCAAGTGGCAAGATTAATTTTGATAAATTTAAGTTAAGTGCCCCTATATTTGGCGAAATAAATAGAAAAACAGCTGTTGCGAGATTTACTAGAATTCTTGGAACTTTAATTAAGAGCGGAGTCCCGATTTTAGAAGCGATGAAAGTTTCTTCCGATGCCATAGGTAACATGGTAATATCATTAGCAGTTAATAATGCAAAAACAAAGATAAAAGAAGGTCAAAGTATATCTAGCCCACTAGCAGCAAGCGGGGTGTTTCCTACTATGGTTACTCAGATGATTATGGTTGGGGAAGAGAGTGGTGAATTAGAAGGGATGTTAATTAATGTGGCAAAATTTTATGATCAAGAAGTAGATAGGGCAGTAGAAAGACTAACCTCAATCATTGAACCGCTTATGATGGCATTTATTGCTCTGACCGTCGGGACTATGATAATTGCTATGTATCTGCCTATATTCAATATGGTAAACCTGATCCAATAAAAATATAATACAAAATATCATTGCGAGCCCTGATTTATCAGGGCTCGCAATCTCGTAAATTATTTCCGAAATTGAAAAACAAGGATCATCTTATAAAATATATAATCAAAAGGACTACTGTTATGGTAGTAGAAAACAAACCACAAAAAATAACTGATGATCAAATTATAGAATACCAACCTTTAGTAAAGAGTATCGCTAGTAAATTTAAAAATTCAGGTGAGCCATTAGAAGACTTAGAACAGCTCGGCTACATAGGCCTAATTAACGCCCTAAACCTTTATAATCAAGACAGAGGGGCAAAATTTGAAACCTATGCCACCTGGCTTATTTCCGGGGAAATTCGACATCATATCAGAGACAAACATCAGACCATAAAAATCCCTTACTGGATGGTAGAATTAAATAAAAGAATAGATGAGTTTATAATTTACTACAAAAAAGAAAATAATCGATTTCCCACTATTTATGAAATATCTGATGAATTTAATCTTACCGAGGAAAGTATCAAAGAAATACTGAAGGCCAGGGATGCAGTCCAGATAATTTCTCTTGACCAGGAGCGAAGGAAGTATGATTCTGATAATTCTCCTAAATTGGAAAGAATAAAGAGTAAAACTTACCAGAGTTTTAAGCTACCAATGGAAGATATAATTACCTTAAAAATTGCTTTTAGTACATTGAAAAAATTACAAAAGAAAGTAATTTATTATATTTTTGAAAAAGATTTGACTCAGACAAAAATTGCTCGGAAACTTGGTTTATCTCAAAGACAAGTTTCTCGGATAAAAAAATCTGCCCTTAAATCTTTAAAAGAAGAACTTGAAAAGGATAAAATGTAGGAGCTTGATTTATCAAGCCCCTAAGGAGATTTCAAAATGCTCAAAAAAAAGGTTGTAGTAAAATACAAAGATGGAAAAATTATAAAGGGCTGGGTTGAAGATTTTCGATCTGACCGAGAATCTTTTATTTTATATCCCCTTATAGAATACAGTGAAGAAGAAATGCTCGAGATTAAATTTTCATCTATTAAAGCAGTCTTTTTTATAAAAGATTTTCCCGGTAATAAAGATTATAAAAAAGTAAGAACATTTAATATTGACACAAAAGTTACACCAAGTCAGCGTAAATTGATTATAAGATTTAAAGATGGAGAAAATTTATATAGTACGAGCCATAGTTATGGTAAATATAAAATAGGGTTTTTTGTATATCCTATCGACCCAAAAGATAATAATGAAAGAATATTTGTAATCCACTCCGCAGTAGAAAGCATCCGCATTATGAAATTCAATATCTAAATTCCAAATCAGTCATTGTAAGAATCCCTCACTTTCTGTCATTGCGAGGGACGAAGTCCCGAAGCAATCCCATTAACGTAGATCTTTTAATTCTTTATATTAACTAAATACTTACGACTAATCTTTGTTGGCAAATTGAGAAATTAATAAATTTACTACAAAAATTGTCTAACTATTCTTAAATCTGGGTATAATATAATATAAATAGAGGGGAAGTCAATGAAAAACAAAAAAGGGTTTACCTTAATCGAATTATTAATAGTAATATCTATTATCGGCGTATTAGCTTTGATGGGATTGAGAGTTTATGGTAATCAGCAAGAAAAAGCTAAAAATGCCATAGTTAAAGCTAATGCCG
>NMQN01000812.1 GCA_003575245.1 Candidatus Atribacteria bacterium 1244-E10-H5-B2
GAGGTATCAATAAATGGAAATGAACAAGAAATTAATGGGGGTGTTTGCTCCAATTACCACACCTTTTAATGAAAAGGGAGAAGTATCATAGCCAATAATCTTCATACCAAAAGCATTTATGCATTTTTTTGCTACCAGTCTGGCTATCCTGCCACAACCTATAAGTCCCAATGTTTTACCATTTATATCCACAGGAAGATAAAGTCTTCTTACAGTTTTAAAATTACCTTTTCTCAGTTCACTATCCAGATATAATAGCTGTTTTGATATCGCAAGTATTAATGCAATCGTATGTTCTGCTACGGTAACCGAATTAGCCTCCGGTGTATTTAATACCATAATGCCCTTTTTAGTCGCTGTATCAATATCAACATTATCAACCCCGGCACCCGTCCTACTTATAACTTTTAAATTTAAGGCTTTATCCATAAGATTATGAGTAAACTTTATTGAACTTCCCAATATAACTGCAGTGGCACTTTTTAGTAAATCCTCGAACCCTTCAATATCACCTTCGCCGGAAAAAACTACTTCTGCCATCCCCTTTAATATGTCTGCAGCCTTTTTAGGTATTTTTTGAGCTATTAAAACCTTGCTCATATTAGTCCGCCTTTTTCAAGTGCTTCTTTTAATTTTTTCTTTACCTCATCTTTTATTGGAATCAAAGGTAGTCTTGGCTCTCCTCCATTTAAGCCAGCAAGATCCATTGCATACTTGACCGCAGCTACTCCTCCGCTTCCTGAAACTGCTTTATTTAGCCCCAGTATTTTTTCATTTAATTTATATGCTTCTTCATACTTTTTATTAACTGCTAAATCATACAATTTATAGATTATCTCAGGAAATGCATTGGCAAGTGATATTACTCCGCCTGTAGCACCCATCAATAAGGCATTCATAAAGAAGTTGGCAGACCCTGCCATCACATTAAATCTATCCCTCACAGCTAATAGATAATTTTCAATATTTCCTTTGGATGAATCTTTCATTCCTACAATATTGGGAATCTTTGAAACTTCTTTAATTAAATTTACAGATAATAGAATTCCACCGCAAAATTGTGGAGCATTGTAGACCATGCAGGGAGTATTTACTGAATCAGCAACTGTTGAGAAATATTTTAATAATACCGAGTCTGTCATCTGTTTTTTAAAATAAGAAGGTGGCAATAAAGTTATAAAATCAGTTCCTAAACTCTCTGCAATCTTAGCAAATTCAATAGTTTCTTTTGTGGATTCAAATATACAGCCTGCCATAACAGTTTGATTGTTGCCCTTATTAGCAATTATTGTTTTTAAAACCTTCTCCTTTTCCTCATTATTCAAACTTTTGTTTTCACCGTTTGAGCCTAAGGCAAGATATCCTTTCAGTTTAGATTCTGCATAAATTTCCATATTCTCTTGAAGATTTTTATAGGATACTTCTCCCTTTTCATTAAAAGGTGTGGTAATTGGAGCAAACACCCCCATTAATTTCTTGTTCATTTCCATTTATTGATACCTCCATCCTTTCTATAAAGTGGTCTAATATTTTTTCAGCTTAAATATTAGACTACCCAATTTAATAAATCTATATTACTTAATTTTTTGCAAGTATTATCAAAGTTCTAATATTTCAATAATTAATTAAATTTATTCTTCAAATTTATAATAATTATCATCAGGACCCACATAGAGTACATTATTCTTACATCTCAGATATTCCATTAAGCCAACAATCCCGCCTTCTCTACCAATACCACTCATCTTATTTCCACCATATGAAGCTTCAATTTTTGACATTACATTTGTGTTTAACCAGACTATGCCAGCGTTAAATTCCTTTGCTGCTTTATATAATTTTCTTGAATCTTCACTCCAGATAGTAGCGCCAAGACCATATACTGTATCATTTGCTAATTCCAGCGCTTCTTCTAATGTTTTATATTTCATTACTGTACAAACTGGACCAAATATTTCTTCCTGTACACATTCCATAGAATTATTACTAACTTCAAGAACAGTTGGTCTATAAAAATAACCTTTATCAAAAGGCGGATCCATTATCCTCTCTCCGCCGCAGAGCAATTTTGCTCCGTCTTTTATTGCTCTCTTTACATATCCATCAATAACATTAAATTGGTTTTCATTGATCAATGCACCCATTTGAGTTGACTGATCCATAATATCTCCAATTTTTATAGAGTTACATCTTTTTACCAGCTTCTCTACAAATTCATCATAAATATCTTCATGGGCATATAATCTTGTTGAAGCACAACATACTTCACCTTGCATGAAACAAAAGCCTACAATTAAAGAATTAACTGCCTGGCTGACTTTACAATCAGGCTCTGCGATAAATGGGCCCTTGCCTCCCAGCTCTAAAATGACTTTCTTTAAATTTGTTTCAGCTGAAGCCTGTATGCATCTTTTCCCCACTGCTGTAGAACCAGTAAATGAGATCATATCAATATCAGGATGAACCAGCATTGATTCCCCGGTTATACTTCCGGAACCCGATACTACATTAAACACTCCTTTGGGATAACCTGCTTCAAGGAAAATCTCACCGAGTATGCTGCATGTAATAGGAGCCATGGATGAAGCTTTAAGTATAACAGTATTGCCAGCTGATATAGCTGGACATATGGTTCTTGTAGCAATATGTATTGGAAAATTCCAGGGAATAATGGATCCAACCACTCCATAGGGTTCCCATGTTTCATAGCATAATGCCACATCATCAGCAATTGGAATTTGATCCCCCCTAATCTGCCGGGCTTTGTTTGAAAAATATTCCATCGCTATATAAGCATATGGTAAATCTATATTCTCTGTTTCAAAAATAGGTTTACCTACGTCTTTAGCTTCCCACTCAGCAAGTTCTTTTCCCCTTCTCTTCATGATATCTAATGCTTTCATCATTAGATTAGCTCTTACATCTCCATTTGTGTTTTTCCATCCAGGAGCTGCTGCTTTTGCAGCTTTTACTGCTTTATCCACGTCTTCTTTTCCTGCCAGTGCTAACTCTGCCAGTTCTTCTCCAGTGGCGGGATTGTACGTTATAAAAGCCTTTCCATTAGAAGAATCTACCCACTCATTGTTAATAAACAGTTTGAAATTTTTCATTTTATCCTCCTTTATTTTTAATTTAATTAACTTACTGAATTACGATTGGTATATCCAAAAGCTGTGCAAATTCTTTTAATTCTTCAGTTATATCTCCGTATACAATTGCATTATGATGAGGTATTCCGTTTTCAAGCAATGATTTTATAAATTTCATATTTCCATTTCTCATTCTAATAGACATATTGCTTCCTTTTAAAGCAGGTTCTGCCTCTACAGCTTCTCCTACTCCTGCATGTATGGAAAAACTACCCTGGAAGTGATTTATTCTATATACAGTTACTGTGCCGCCTTTAAGTGACATTGTTTGGGCTAACCCTCCAAATACTCTTTCAATTTGTGGTTTTTTACTTGACAGGGATGGGGCTGCATTACCACAGTGCCAAAAAAGTAATGTGTCATTTTCTTCAATTATATTAACAAAATCTGCAAACCATGGTGTTTTTCCAGTCATTGCATATTGTGCCATCATTGTAAGAGAGCCATCTACATCAGCTTCACACGAAGCCATTATTCCTTCATCATTAAGTCTTCCATTTGCAGGACACAGCGGAGTCTTATCATCATCTCTGAACTCTGGCCAGCAGTCTGGAGCATATGATTGTAAATTATTTTCTTTTATAACTTTCTTTAATGCTAGATATACCCTGGAAAGTCCTCTTGATTCTTTTTTATCATCTTTTTTGATATTATATAAATTTTCCTGATTTTTCATGTCCTCATCTATTTCTTCCTCGGATATACTTTTAACCAGGCTGCTAAACCCGTACATGGAAATCTTCTTTATGGTAGTTCCAAATACTTTTTTTACCGCTAATTCATCAAATCCGGATATTTCAAAGCCATCTGGCCTCATGCCGATAACCCCTATTGATGCTTCTCTCAGGTAAGCAATTGCTCTTGTAACATCCACAAAGACTTTAACTTTTTTTTGTGTGTCTTTTCTTTCAATATTCCCATACACAAAAGTAAATTTCTTGTCCAGATTTTTAAAAATAGGACCCGCTGGCATTACACCAACCATTGAACCTGTAAAATTATGTTTCTTTATAGCAAATTCTTCTATTCCCCATACCAAAAAAGGGCAATTCAGGTTTCTTACTATTTCAACTGTTACATCTCCCGTACTAAATGTTCCGTTAAATATCACTACAGCATCTACCATATTTGATTTAAAATGCTTCCATGCTTCTCTGGAATCTGAACAGCTCATAAGAGGTTTATCATAATCAATTAGTTCGACTCCCAGCTCTTTTTTGAGATAATCTCTGGCGTTTTTTGCATAATTACTTGCTGTCTTTAAGTCTTCTTCTTCAAGAAAATCTAAAGCCAGATTAGCAAATCCTATTTTTACTTTTCTAAAATCTATACCCACAATTCCTCCTTATAAGATAGTTTATATTTACAGTTTATTATTAACAGAGAGAGTAGCCACCATCATATGCACTAAAGGCAAGCGTAACACAGTAAATAGAATAAATCACTTCCAGGGTAGTTTTTCCATACATGCAGGAGTAGGAGAAGCTGTAGAGGCAGAACCTGCTTTAAAAGGAAGCAATATGT
>NMQN01000135.1 GCA_003575245.1 Candidatus Atribacteria bacterium 1244-E10-H5-B2
CCTTGATCTAAATAATTTTTAACCCGGTGAAAGATGGAGCGATAACGGTAATTTTCAGCTACCATCATAACCAGGGAATATTTATCTTCAAAATCCAACATCATCTTAGCTTCTGACAAATTAACAGCTAAAGGTTTTTCCACTATTACATGCTTGCCGGCTTCCAAGGCATCCTTGGTAACTTGATAATTAAGCTGAATGGGAAGAACTATATCTACAGCTTCTACATCAGCTCTTTGTAGAAGATGGTGATAATCAAGAACATAGGGCACCCCACCCAATATTTTAGAAAAATCTTGGGCTTTTTTTTCAGTATGATTACAAATAGTGGTAATTTCGAATTCATCTTTTAGTTTTTGTAATGCAGGCCAATGTAAGCTTTGAGCGGCAATTCCGCAACCAATAATTCCTAACTTTACTTTTTTCATTATAGTTTCTCTCCTTGTATTAATGATTTTAATACAATTTTAACTTACTTTTTTAACCAAAGCCCTGGATTTTTATAGGAAATCAATTCTACCCCACTACTTATCGATCGTTCTCTTCATTTTCTCTAAGTAGCTTGACCAATATTTTCTTTTTATTTAGTTCTGGCCTATCTACAATTATTTCCAAAAGTTTTTTTAGAATTTTCCCCAATTCTTTCCCTTCCTTACACCCTAATTCAATTAGATCTTTGCCGTTTACGGCTAAGTCTTTCAGGGATACAGGTGGTTTTTCATGTAGAATTTTTCTTATATTATTTTCTGCTCTTTCGATTTCAGCTGATTTAAATTCTTCAGAGCTTCGGCTTTCCTTTATAAGGGCTTTCTTTAATTCCCAGGCATCTTCTAAATTTTCCATACTTATTCTGGAGGCAAGCCGTCTTATCTTTATTTCTTTAGAAAAATTAATAGCCTGCCAATCTTCCTGAGTTAGAATAGTTACTTTTTTGATCACCGCATTTTTAAATCTTATTCGCTGCAATATTTTAACAATAATTTGTTTTTTTTCGTCTAAGTGAGATATACTTTTTATATTATATAATATAGCCGATAACCGCAAATTTAAATCTGATGGCAAGTTTCCCGTCAAATCTAAAATATGTTCGAATAAATCTTCGCCCTCGCACAAATTTCCTCTGCTAACCCCAGCGCACCTTTGCAGTTCGGGCATAATAAATCTTAACAGACCCAGTCGATACAATAATTTAAATCCTTTTCGGGGATAATTGCTCAACAATATTTTGGTAAATTCATCTCTAATCCTCTCCGGGCTTACTTTTTTAATCAGTGAACTATTTTCTTCTATCTCCTGGAGGGTAGCTTTATCTATTTTGAAATCAAGCTCACAGGCCAATCTAACTGCCCTCAGCATTCTCAAGGGATCTTCTTCTATCCGCTTGCAAGGATTTTCCACTCCTTTTATTATCTTTTGCTTAATCTCCTCTAACCCGTTAAAATAATCGATTACTCCTTCTCCGTCTTTCCAGGCTAACGCATTAATGGTAAAATCCCTATGTCTTAAATCTTCAAATAAATTTGGAGTGGGGGCTGATTTATTTTTTTTAAAAGTGCTTACTTCATAATTAATATGATTTATAACTACGGTAAGAGTCCCAAATTTTTTACCCACCGGAATAACTTTAAAACCTTTGAAAGCTCTGGAAATTTCCTCTGCTGTAGCTTTAGTAGTTATATCCCAATCGCGGGCCTCTTCTCCCATTACCAGGTTACGGATACATCCTCCTACCACAAAAGCTTCTTGGCCTGAATCATTTAATTTCTTTATTATAAATAAAGCTCCCGGGTCTATATCTTTTGATTTAATTTTTAAATTAAATTTCCGGTTTTTCTCTTTTTTAATCATTATGAAACCTTTATTTGGCTGGTCGATCAGTCTGCAGGTTAATTTACTGATTTATCGATAGACCAATTGACCAATTATGATAGTATGTATAGGAACATACTCCTGCTTCTTAAATATTAGAATAATTATACACTATAATCATGTCTTTGCTAATGATCACATTAAAATTGGTAACCCCTTAACTGTAATTACTTCGTCGTTTCACCAAAGCCCAGAATAAATAAAAAAATTCTGTTGCAATTACCAGAATAATAATATATTTATTATAAGCAATCCGCAAGTACACTCCCCCTTCTCCTATTTCAGGCAATGGCGTAGGGTCAATTGGTAATCCATTTTTTACAGCTAAATCTCTAATATTTAATAGATGTATGATGGGGATTCCTAAATTTTGATATTCGAAGATTAGCCCTCGTTCGGGATGATCGGGGATTTTCGGACCATTAATTACCAATCCATTAGGATAAGCTATTGAAGCATTGGTATTTCCGTAGTTGGGTGTTGCTCCACCGATATTTATAAAAGCTTTAATAGGTTTTCCGTTCGAAGCTGCTCTGTAAAGTTGCATTCTTTGCAGGATGTTTTCTTCTATGCTATCTGCACCAATAACTAAAGTACCAGAATCTTGAACTATTTTTTTTATAGTATCCTGTGAATCAGAATAAAACATTCCCTCGCCCCGGTCAAGATATCCTCCCATAGAAATTGCTAGTAGTTTGTAAGGTATAATATTTTTTTCATTTAAACTATCCAACATTTGTGTAAAAGTAAATTCGGGAATATTAGCTCCATATTCTGATGAGCCAACAGAATAGATGAGTAGTGGTTCTAATTCCAATGCTCTGGCAGCAGAAAGGGTAGCCAAAATTAAAGCTGGAAAAGAGCCGCTGGCACCAATGGCAATTACATCCCCTTTTTTTAAATTAGCTTCTTTAAAATATTTAACCAATAAAGCAGCAAAAGCTGGATTAGTGCTAGTTCTTTTTGCCTCAAGATTCCCCAAAGTAGTAGTAAGTTGAGTATATTCTTTGCCGATAATGCCAGTTTGATTGGGGTCTAACCCTACATCTAATGGAATGGTTCTTTTTAACCGCTCTTTTTTAATTGCTTCCAAGGAGCTTTTCATAAGTTGTGCAGCTTGAATCTGTTCAGTATAATAAGAAGTTGGCTGAACAAATTTAGTTTGTTCTGTCAGTAGCAATCCAACAAGTAAAATAATTAAGGCCCAAAAAAGGTAAATCAGCGATAACTTCCCTTTTATCCAACTATTCATCAATGTCCTTTCCTTCGATTACTAAAAATAAATACTTTAATGGAAACTGCTATGTTTATTCTAAGCAAATATTATCTTTTGTCAAAATTATAATAAGTTTTACCCATGTCAACTCTTTTGAAATAGTTTTTTGCAAACTTATCATGATGGTAAATTATTATTTTGAAAATATTGAAACTAAATGATAGAATTTACTTGAAAAAGAAGGAGCAGTATGTTTATTATATTTATATTGAGTACAATATTTCTAATCTGGGGGATTATCGAACAAATTAATCACCAAAAAAGAGTGAATAGTATCCCTATTCGTATTCACGTTAATGGTACCAGGGGAAAGTCAACAACTACCCGCTTAATAGCGGCTGGCTTAAGAGAAGCCGGCTTTAAGGTGCTCGCTAAAACCACCGGTACCTTGCCTCGGATAATCTTTGAAGATGGAATGGAAACCCCTCTTAAACGAAGAGGCAATCCCAATATTATAGAACAACTAAAGATTTTTAAAGAAGCGGTTAAAAGAAAGGTAGATGTTTTAGTAGTGGAATGTATGGCCATTAGCCCGGAACCACAATGGGTTTCAGAACACAGGATGGTAAAATCGACCATCGGAGTAATCACCAATGTGCGTGAAGACCACTTAGAAGATGTTGGTCCAGGACTTAATAACATGGCTGAGTCGCTAAAACTTACTATTCCACAGAAGGGAGTTCTGGTGACCGCAGAAAAAGATTACTTCTCTCTCTTTAAAGAACAGGCCGATAAATTAAAGACTAAAATTATTTGGGCTGACCCGGTTGATGTATCCGATAGAACAATTGATAAATTTAATTATATGAATTTTAAAGAGAATGTTTCTATTGCCCTTCGGGTCAATAAACTCTTGGGGGTAAAAGAAGAAGTAGCTTTGAGAGGGATGTTAAAAGCAAACCCAGATCCCGGAACCTTAAGGGTGTATAAACTAATCAAAGAAGGTAAAATTGTATTTTTTGTCAATGCCTTTGCGGTGAACGATCGACGCTCTGCTTTATTAGTCTGGGAAAATGTAAAGAAAATATTCGATTTGAGCAATTTACCGGTAATAGGAATAATTAATAGTCGAGAAGACCGAGCCCTTCGCGCTATTCAATTTGCTCATATCTTAGCTAAAGAAATCACCCTTTCCAAAATAATCTTGGTAGGACCATTAAGTAAGTTAACCGAAAGGACTTTTTTAAAATTAAAAGTCCCCGATAACAAGATATTAAACTTAGAAAGAATAACAAATACCGAAGAGATTTTGCAAACTGTTTTACAGAGCATCGATAATAAAAATGAAGTAATACTGATTGGTTTGGGAAACACTAAAGGTGTGGGCCAAAATTTTATAGAATATTTTAATAAATTTGGAGAAATAAAATGATCTATCAAGCTATTGGAATAGGAATAGTGGTAAGTTTTGCCTTCTATGAAATAGTAGGACTTTCCCCCGGGGGGATAGTGGTTCCCGGTTATATCGCCTTATTCTTGGATCAGCCAATTAGAATATTAGTAACTTTGTTGGTAGCTTTGCT
>NMQN01000330.1 GCA_003575245.1 Candidatus Atribacteria bacterium 1244-E10-H5-B2
CAAATTGATATTCCTGCTTTTTTATCATCTCGATATAACCCAATTTATTGGCTTCTTTTCTCAACTTTATGGTAGAGGTGTATAAATTGTGAGGCGGTTTTCGGTCTGTAGATCTCCAAAAGGGCTGAAAGTCCACAAACTCATTTATATCATCTATCTTCTCTTCTTTTATAAAATTATATGCTTCTTCGCTCCCGCCAACATGGACATAAATTGCCTGATGCTCTAAAGATTTACTAACAAAATAAGGTCTTGCACTTCTTATCGGTCCAACTTCTTCTGTATCTTGATCATAATAAATAGCTAAAAACCTGGTAATTCCACCTTCTGCCAAAGCTTCATAAACAATATTAGCTTTATCCAAACCGCTTTGTGGTCTGGCTCCTTCTGAATTTTCTACCATAATAGAAAGGGGTCTGCTGCCAAAAGGAGATTCTTTCTCCTTTACTTCCGGTAGAGTAGTGATTTCCCCGGGGGTTACCACAGTACCATAAGTTGCTTCGATATTTTCTTCTTTTTTTTCACCCAAATTAACTTGAAGCTGTGATTCGCCTGGTTCGAATATCTCCCCCTTCACTTCTTTTCTACTGGTTATGGTCTGCTTAAAATATTCAGTAGAAACACTTATGTCCTCTCCTAAAGATTCTTTAGTTTGAGCTGGAGGAACCGCTGATACAGGCTCAGTTTCAATCTCAGGAGTTTTAACTTCTACTTTTGGTGCTCCTTCCGTTAATTCTTCCTTGCTTACTACTTTTGTTTCAGTTACCTCTTCTTTTATCTTGGGTGGTTCAGGTGAAATCGGTTTAGCTTTTGGTTTAACTTCCAATTGAGCGATAGCTTTCTCCTCGGTAATCTCTGGCTTCTTAGATTCCGGCTGTTTTGGAGCTGGAATCTCAACCAAACTAACCAAAGTAAGCTCCTTTTCTGGTAAGGGCCTGGTGAAATCAAAGGCGACCATATTCCCGAAAGCATATAATAATATAATATTAAGTATGATAGATATTAAAAATGATCTCCCCAAAAAACTTTTTTTGCTCTGTTTTAAGCGTTTTGTTCTATATCTGTCTACAGGCATGAATTATTTGCACCTCGTTGTTACTTTACCAATTTACCAATTGACCGATTGACCGATTAATCAATTCACCGATTTGCCAATTGACCAATTAATTTAGTTAGCCAGTTACCCTGTTTGCCAGTTAACCAGTTGGCCAGTTAATTCTAGACGTTAATTTCAAATACAATTTTTTAGTTACAAGATAAGAGTTAGTTAATATAATTAACCAACCTGATTTTAATTCTTCAACCGGGTAACCGGTAAACTGGCTAACTGGCAAACCATCTTCACGAGATACGAGATACGGTTATCCTACTTGCACCTTGTAACTTATTACTAATCACTCATTACTTATCACTGTTTTCTATCCGCTCTACGCTAAACGCTATACGCTATATTCTATTTATCCTCCGCAGGTTGGGTGGCGATGGCAATTCTTTCCGCCCCTCCCTTTTTAAGCAAATCCATTACTCTGATTACCTTACCATGGAGCACATTTTTATCCGCCTCTAAAATTACTATTTTTTCAGGTTCATCTTTTATTTCTGCAGCTACACTTTCTGTAAGTTTTAAAGGATCTATTAGTTTTCCATTAAGATAAATAGTATTATTTTCGGTAATAGTTACGATAATATTTTCCGATGGCTCAGCAGCAGCAAAATCTCCAGTTGGCAAATCAACCTTTATTCTATTTTCTAAATTCACAAAAGTAGTAGTCAGCATAAAAAATATCAATAAAAGAAAAACCACATCAATCAAAGGTGTCAGGTTAAAACTGGCGCTCTTTTTACTCGGATGAGGAAACTTCATATTTTATTTCACCACCCCGATTACTATTATCTCTAATAACCTCATTATGATTAGCTTCCTGATAAGTTAAAAGATCTATAAGATCTACACAATTTACTTCCATATCTCTTATCAATTTATCTACTCGGTGAGATAAATAGTTAAAAACCACGATAGTCGGTATAGCTATCGACAATCCAAAGGCAGTGGTAAGCAGTGCCTCAGAAATTCCTCCTGCCAGTGCTTCTGGTTTGCCTACTCCCATAACCGCTATCACATTAAAAGCCTTAACCATGCCGAACACTGTTCCTAAAAGCCCTAATAATGGAGTAATATTACCGATTGTAGAAAGCGTAGACAAATTTCTCTCTAATACAGGAATTTCCTGGTTGGCACTATCTTCAATCGCCTCTTTCATCTCGTCTCGTCCTCGACCAAATTTCATTAAACCAGCCAACATAATCTGAGATATAGGAGTGGGACTTTTACGACAGGCAGAAATAGCCAGTTCAATACTCCCTTTTTTAACTAAATTTTTAACTCGCAAAACAAATCTCTTACTTTTAGTTTTAATGCTCTTTAAATAGAACATCCTCTCAAAAAAAATAGTAATAGCAACCAACGAACATAAAAAGATGGGATACATTAAGAATCCACCTTTTTCAAAAATATCCAACATTAAATATTTGCCCCCTCTTCTTTTATGATTTTACTAATTATACTTACATTTAATTTTCCAATTTACTAAATAATTTAGTCTACAGGTCAATTTAGTTACCCAGTTACCCGGTTTACCAGTTGACCAGTTAATTCCAATCATTAATTTTAAATATAGGTTCTCGGTTACAAGATGAAAATTAGTTGATCCAGTGTACCAACCTGATTTTAACTCTTCAACCGGGTAACCAGCTAACCAATTCTATACTCCCTACTTCTTCTTTTTTCCAAACTTGAAACTCGTAACTTGCAACTTGCAACTTATTACTAGTTACTCATCACTTATCACTTTATTCCTATACGCTATACGCTATATTCTATTCCTTCTGCAAAACTTCCAATCTTTCCTGGGCTTTTCCCACATATGGGCTTTGGGGAAATTTTGAAATCAAGTCCTGATAACCAGAAATAGCTTTTTCTTGATTTTCTAACTTTTCCCAACAAATTGCCTTGATATATAGAATATCATCACCATATTCTCGATTGGAATAATTTTTTAAATATCTTTCTCCCACCTTGATAGACTTCTCGTATTCTTCTTTTTTGTAATATGAAAGGGACAAGCCATACAAAGCCTCTGATAAATATGGACTATCAGGATATTCTCTCACCAGTCTTTCTAAATTGATAATATTATCCATCCAGTCTTCTTCCTGTAAAAAGATCTGACTTAATAAATATATTGCTTCTACCCTAAAATTGCTCTTGGTATAAAGATTTATAAACTTTTCCAGCTCTGTCTTAGCCATATCCTTATTTCCTAAAAGAAAATAATTCTTGCCAACTCTAAACTGTGCTTCTTCAGTGAACTTACTATCAGGATAAATGCTTATAAGTTTTTTAAATTCCTCAAGCGAAGCATTAAACTCTTTATTTTCCAGATAAGTCCAGGCTATAGCATATTGGGCATTTGCTGAAAAATCCCCCTCAGGATACATTTCGATAAATTTTTTATATGCTTCTCGGGCTTTCTGATAATCTTTAAGATTATACCATGATTCGGCCACCATAAACTTTGCTCTTTGCCCTAAACTTAAATTTTCTTCATCTTCTTCCACTTTGTTAAAATATTCGCTTGCCTTCTTATAATCAGATAATTTAAAATAGCTCCACCCCATCCAATAATTACTTTCCGAGAGCAAAGGGGATTGAGAGAAAAACTGAACAATTTTATCAAATTCCTCAATTGCTTCTTTATATCTCCTCTGATTATAATAATTATTACCTAATACAAAATATGCCTCCTCAGAAAAATTGCTCCGGGGGTATCTTTCTCTTAATTCTTCAAATGCTACAATTTCTCCTTCTTGATCCCCCAATTCTTTAGAGGCCTTCCCTCTTAAATAAAGTGCTTCATCGGTGGAAGTTTTCTTTAATTCTGATAAAGCTAATTTATATTTTTTTAAATCATACAAATCCTTGCCCAGCTCAAAATGGACTGACTTAATAAGTTCACTTTGCGGATACTTCTCTATAAATTCTTGAAATTCTAAAATTGCTTTTTCTTTATCGCCCTGCCGGGAATAAGCCAAACCTAAATCAAAACTGACTTTTTCTAATAAAGAATCCTCCACTTCGAACCGCTTTAAGCTCTCCAGATTTTCAATAGCTTTACTATATTCCTGTAAATTAAGCCAACAACGAGCCAGTAAATATTGGGCCTCTTCTTTCTTCTTATCTTCTATTTCTGCTTCTGAGATTAAATCCTTTAATTTTACTATTGCTTCTTCATATTTATTTTCTTTAAATAAACTCAAGCCCTCATAATATTTCACTTCGGAAGTTAATTCAAAACCCGGGAAAAGAGATAATATATTTTTAAATACCTCTTCTGCCTCTGCATATTCTCCAGATCTGAAGTATGCCTGACCCAACAGGTAATATACCTCTTCTATCTCTTCCCCTTGATATTCGGGATATTTTTCCAAAAATTCCTGGTATACTTCGATTGTCTCCGGGTAATTATTCCCCTGAAAATAGGATTTGCCCAACTTATGTTTGGCTTGTAAGGCTAAATCACTATCGGGAAAATCATTTAATAATTTCGAAAACCTCTTGGCCGCTTCTTCATATTCTTCTAACAGATAATAACACCACCCGCTACC
>NMQN01000115.1 GCA_003575245.1 Candidatus Atribacteria bacterium 1244-E10-H5-B2
GTTAGGGGAACTTCAGCAATATAGTTCATCTGATGAGCTATATAATCGACCGCTAAATCTGTTTGTAGCCGGTTTTATAGGAAGTCCTCCCATGAACTTTATTGATGTTTCTTTGAAACAATCAGAAGAACAATTTCTTTTAAAGAATGAAGATATTGCTATTGAAATTCCCTCAAAGATCAGTAAGCTTATTCAATCTCGTTCTCAAAATGATGAAATAGTATTGGGTATTAGGCCTGAGGATATAAAAATTGACCACAAAAACGGGGAAGAAGCAGAAGTCTATGTGGTCGAACATATGGGAATGCAAGTTTTAGTAACTGTTAAACTTGGGAATTTACAGATTAGGATTCTTACAGCTCCCCCATTTACAAAAAAGATGGGCGAAAATATTAAATTGCACTTTAATGCAGATAAGATTCATCTTTTTGATAAAAATACAGAAAAATCATTGTTGTTAGATTAGTTTTTTACCGTTTGTAAAATTAAAGAAGATATAGAATTGTAGAGATGTAGGGGTTCGATTTATCGAACCCGAAAGAAAAAATCGTTAGGAGTAATAAGAGCATTTAGGCGTAGCGAATTTCTGTAGATGGTACTTTATGAAGTTAAGAGGAGGTGATAGAAAGTAAAATCTGTACATCTAATGTCTTGAGTAAATTTTCAAAATTTTAAAAGGAGGAAGCATTAATGAAAGCTTCAAGAAGTTTATTAAGTATTATATTAATAGTAATTCTGGTTGTGTCTTTTACAGCTATGGCTTTAGCTCAGGATTTGGATATTATTCCTATTAAGGTTCGTTGTAGGGCAAAACCTCCCATGGAAAACTGGCGTGGCCTTAATTTTTTGGTAGCTGAAAAAGATCTCAATGCTGATTTAGAAGCGATGGGAGATCCTCGTCGTGTAAAAGTAGAAGTTATACAGGATAACATGGATTGGGGAGCGTATGTAAGTGAGTTTGTGCTTGGCTACGGTGCTGGTGAGTCATACGATATTTGGTTAACTGGCCATGAATATATCGGTACTCAGGCTGAAGCGGGTCGGATTATTGCTTTGGACGGGATAATAGAAGAGTTCCCCATATACAACCTTGTCTTTGATACTCTATGGGATTGCACTAAATATAAAGGTGAGATTTGGGGTGTTCCTCAGGATGCTGAAGCTCGACCACTCTACTGGAATAAATCCATATTAAAACAGATCGGCTGGTCGAATGAAGAAATTGCAGCTTTACCCGGGAAAATCGAAAAAGGTGAATTCACCCTTTATGATATGTTGGAAACAGCCAAACAGGCGGTGGATAAGGGTGTTATTAAGCCAGGTAACGGATTCTGGACTCGTCCGAAGAACGGCCCTGACTTTACTGCTTTCTATTACGCCTTTGGTGGAGAGACCATCGATTCTGCTACTGGTAAACTAGTCTTTGATAAGGCAGCTGGCTTGAAGTATTATAAGTTCTTCTCCGATGCTGTTCAAAAATATGGTTCAATGGGCTGTCTTGGCTTAGATTGGTCTTCAGCATGGCATCCTGGAGTCTCCGGGGGCCAAGTGTTATTCTGGATTGGTGGAACATGGCAGTGGGCCGAGTGGGCGGAGAAATTCCTCAAAGACCTCGGTGGCGAGGCCTATATGTGGGAGAACTTTGGCTTCGGGTTGATCCCGGCTGCAGAGAAAGGTGGTAAACCCAATTCCCTTACCCATCCAATGGCTTATCTTGTCAGTTCTCAAAGCAAACATCCGGACTTAGTAGTAGCTCTAATTGCTAAAGTCACTAACTATGGTCCCAATACCCGTCACGCAATCGCCAGTACCCATCTGGGAATTCTTAAGGGTCAGACAGAATATAAGTTCTACAAGGGATCTCGCTTACTGAGTGAAGCGCTTTACATGTTAGATTACACCACTTTCCTACCTAATAATCCTTACTGGGGCCCTTATTCCACGGTCACTTACGAAGCCCTGGCAGCGGTGGTAGCTGGTGAGTTTGCACCACAAGAGGCAGTGGATTTTGTAGTAGAAGGACTCAATCGCGAATTAGGAGATAAGGTAATCATTAAATGAGTAATAATTTCCAACTGGAGAGGGAAACGAGTTCCCTCTCCAGTTTTCCGAACACAAAATCATTTTTTTCTAAATTAAAGAGCTGGTTATTACCATATGCTTTTCTTTCGCCTAGTCTTGTAGTGGTAACTTTGTTCTTTTTTATTCCCTTAGTTATGGTTTTTATTTTAAGTTTTACCAATCTGGATATGACGAATTTTGGAATACTCAAATGGTGGCAGCCGGCAAACTGGACCTTAGATAACTATGCAAAGATCTTTACAAATAGGTTTTTTCCCAGGATTCTAAATAATACTCTCATATATGTTAGTGCAACCTTAATTTTTTTCAATGTGGGAATGGCTTTAGTTATTGCCTTAATTACTACAAACATCAACAGGCGGGTTGGTTTTGTTTTCCGCTTAATATGGCTTATGTGTCGTCTTACTCCGGTGGTCGTCTATACTATGATGTGGAAGGCTTTAGCTGGACCCGCTCCTATGGGAGTTATAAACAAGCACATTCTTGGTCCCTTGGGCATAGGTGCAGGGGAATACTTACTTAATACCAATCCCTGGCTTTTTGTTATTTTAGTAAATGGTTTTATCGGAGCTTCCTTTGGGATGATTATTTTTTCTTCCGCTATCGAAGCTATACCCAAGGACTATATGATAGCTTCAAAAGTAGATGGAGCTTCAACCTGGCAAACCATTCGTTATATTACTATTCCCATGATCAGGTGGCCCTTGCTTTTTGTTACCACTTATCAGACTCTATCGCTTTTAACCTCATTTGAACAGATTATGCTTCTTACAGATGGAGGTCCCGGGCTTTATGAAACCGAAGTATGGTCTTTAACTGCCTATCACCGTGCATTCACCAGCTATTTCGGGAATACTCAGTGGGGCTATGGTTCAGCCTGGGCAGTTATCCTGGTAATTATTGGTATAGTAATGGCAATTGTATATTTGCGTGTATTCAAGTTTAATGAATTAATTCAAGAACCGAAAATTGATCAGCTATAATGAGATATATAGGAGAATGATAATAAAATGGTATTAAATAAATTTCGTTTAAATTTGAAATCTATTCTTGCATATGGGGCTTTGATTGCATTTAGCATGCCTATCTTCCTGGTTTTTTTATGGTTAGTTATTACAACGTTTTCCACCAGGACAGAGGGACTAGAATCATTAGGGTGGACCTTGAGCAATTGGAGTTTCTTGTGGAAGTCACCTTTTGGTCCTAATTTTCCGAGTATATGGCTGGCGACTCTCAATACATTCCTTCTTGCTACGGTTATGACTACTATTGTAGTTTTTGTTTCATCAATGTCTGCTTACGCTTTATCACGTATGAAGTTTGCGGGAAGGAAGGGATTTCTCTCTGCGACTCTGATACTGCATGCTTTTCCTAGTGTGACTCTATTGATTCCAATTTATTTTGTATTACGCTGGATAACAAAGATCCCCATTATCGGACATAGCGTCCCTCTTATCGGTGGTTTTGGCTTTAATACCATCGGTGGAGTGGCCTTAGTGATGGTCGCTTTCCAGCTTCCCTTTGGTATATGGATAATGAAGGGTTTTTTTGATAATATTTCCTGGGATATGGAGCGCTCTGCTTTAATTGATGGTGCTTCCCGTTTCCAGGTTTGGTGGAAAATTCTAATGCCTAATATTAAGCCAGGCATTGCTGCATTATCTATTTTTGCTTTTATTTCTGCCTGGAATGCCTACATTATTCCATTTACTTTCACGGTAGGACGTGCTGGAAAGACAACGGTTTTATCTGTTTATTTACAAAATTTTATGAGTGAATCTGTAATGACCGAGTGGAATATGGTAGCAGCTGTGGGGTTATTTCAACTCATTCCTGTAAATGTAAAGGAATTTTTCCGCTATGATATATAAAAATTTCTGCGCCTATAGCATTAGTAAACTCAATTCCCGACTTGAAGATATCCTTTTGTAACTGAAAATTGCTGGGATCCATTAGATTTAATAAATTAGGACCATGAACAGTGTATTTTAACTTAAATTTCTTCAGGATGTCTGTAATTGCCCTGGTTTGCAGCCAATTTAATCTCCCTTTAAAGATTGCATCAACTCCGTGGACAGGTATCTCGGCATAATCAAAACCATTGTCTTGAATATTACCTAAAGTCTTTTCTAATAAATCCAAGTCTCCATTTATAGTGGGGGAATCTATATTTATTCCAATTCCTTTTATATGCATAGTTTTAGCTTCAAACCATAAATATTTTTATTTATTTCACATTATAACACAATCAAATTCATATACAAGTATAATATAAAAATTGTTTAAAATATTTTTATATTATACTTAATCTTGTAAATAATCGCCATATCCTTTGATGGTAATAGTTTAGATCTTCGCTAGTAATTACGCTCCACCCTTTGCTCCTCCACCATAAATATTGAGCAAGGCTTCTTGGGTAAATAAAAAGAAAATCAATACGGGAATGAGTTGAAATAACCCAACCGCTGCTACCATATTCCACTCGGTCATTATAGATTCACTTATAAAATTTTGTATGTAAACAGATAAAACCGTTGTCTTGAATATTACCTAA
>NMQN01000283.1 GCA_003575245.1 Candidatus Atribacteria bacterium 1244-E10-H5-B2
TAACATCAAAATTATAGGGAAAGGAACGTTTCCTATGTATCCTCTTCCTAAAAAAGCAAAAGAAGAAGGTAAACCAGTAATCGGGCGTCCATCGGTATAAACCAGGGTTCCTCCTCGAGCTATAGCCATCATGGCCAGAGTTGCGATAAAGGCAGGTATCTTTAATTTAGTAATTACTATTCCATTAAAAGCCCCTAAAGCAGTTCCCAGAGCCAGTCCAGCAAGAATGCCAAAAAATATTCCCCCGTTTTGCATTACTCCTGCTCCTACCGCCCCGGAGAAAGCTAAAACAGAACCAACGGAGAGATCTATGCCAGCTCCAATAATCACAAAGGACATACCCACAGCCAGAAAAGCAACAATAGAAGTTTGTCTCATTACAATAAGCATATTGGATATGGTAAAAAATCTTTCAGATAAAATAGAGAAGGCAGTAATTAATCCGATTAAACCGATTAATATTCCATATCGCCGAATTATGTCTTTAAACTGTAAATTTTTCATATTAAGACACCTTTTTTCTGGTAGCAAATTTCAAAATATCTTCTTCTGTTGAATTCTCCGGATCTAATTCTGTAGTAATTCTTCCTTCGCTCATTACTAAAACTCGATGAGCAATTCCTAATATTTCTGAAAACTCAGAAGAGATAAAGATTATCCCTATCCCTCTTTGGGCGAAAGCACTAACAATATTATAAATTTCTAATTTAGCTCCTACATCTATCCCCCTGGTAGGTTCATTCATAATCAAAATCTTAGGCCTGGTGAGCAACCATTTACCAACCACCACCTTCTGTTGATTACCTCCGCTTAAAGACTCTACTTTCTGGGAAAAAGACGCAAAGCGAATAGATAATTCCTTCTGTGCTTCTTTGGCCTTTAACAATTCTCTCTTCAAGTCAATAAAATATTTTTTAGCAATATCCCAATAAAGTGCTGGAAGAGTAAGATTTTCTAATACACTTCTAACAATGATCAGTCCCAATTTCCTTCGGTCTTCCGGTAGTAAAGCCAGACCGTGTTCAATGGCTTTAAAAGGGGAATTTATATCTACTTTTTCTCCTTCTATATATATCTCCCCTGTATCTAAATGGTTTAGACCGAAGATAGCCAGAGCTACCTCCGAAAGACCAGAACCTACCAGACCAGCCAGACCAAGAATCTCTCCTTCTTTAAGTTGAAAGGAGACATCTGAAAATTGTCTTTCTTTATTGATTTTTTTTACTTCAAAAATTACTTTACTTTCTTCTTTCTGTTTGGCCTTAGGGGGAAAGATAAACTCTAAAGAACGACCGACCATATTATTAATCACCTGATTACGGTCAATCTGAGCTACCGGTTTAGTCAAGATTAATTCTCCATCCCGCAGGATACTTACTTTATCAGCTATCTCGAATATCTCTTCTAAGCGGTGAGAGATAAAAAGCGTGGTAACCCCCTTGGCTTTTAGCCCTCGAACTACTTCAAAGAGACGGCCGGTTTCTTCTAAAGTTAAGGCAGCAGTCGGTTCATCCATAATAATTATTTTAGAATTTAAAGATAAGGCTTTAGCAATCTCTACCACTTGCTTCTGGGCGACAGTTAAATCTCCTATCTTTAAGTGGGAATCTAAACGAAACATCTTCAGGGAATCTAAAATTTCCTCGGTCTGTTTATACATTAAGTTACTATCCATAAAGGGTAAATGTCCTCTAGCTAACTCCCGACCTAAAAAGATATTTTGAGCTATATCTAAAGTAGAAACTAAACTAAATTCCTGATGAATTAAACTAATTCCATAGCTATAGCCGTCAGAAGGAGAATTAATTTGAGCTTCCTGGCCAAATACTTTGATAATCCCGGCATCACGGAGCAATTCCCCTACAGCTATCTTCATCAAAGTTGATTTGCCAGCCCCGTTTTCTCCTACAATTGCATGAACATCAGCTCTTTTTATCTGAATGCTGACTTCTTTTAAAGCCTGCACTCCGGGGAAACTTTTAGAAATATTAATAAATTCTAAGGCTAAATCATTCAAAATATCACTCCCGAGATTAGAATAATATTGGCATAAGGACTACATTCTCCCGTCCTAACAATCGCTCTGGCCTGTTTAGATAATTCTTTTAACTCTTCATGAGTAATAAACTTAACTTCCCCTATTAATGAGGAAATCAAATTTAAGGTTTGAGGATTTTTCTCTTTAATTTCCTTAGCTACATAGGCCTCTTCGACCTTTAATTCAGAAAGGACTGCTGGTAAGACTTCTGCAAAAGAAGGAGTTCCGCATTTTAAAGCTAAATCAATTCTCTCCACTTCTTTAGGAATAGGCAAGCCGGCATCAGCAATTATTAACATGTCACGATGCCCCATCTCAGAGATAACTCTATTAAGTTGAGGATTTAAAATTCCATTTTTTTTCATCTTTAAACCTCCCATCTGCTTACTGAATCCCGTTCAATAAGGTCAGTCTCAAACTCTACAGATTTCTTTATTTTCTTCTTATCTATAAGTTTAAGTAAAGTCTCAACTGCCTTTTGACCCATCTGGTAAGTAGGTTGGGCAATAGTGGTCAAGGGAGGATATGTGCAATCAGAAAAGGGTATATTATCAAATCCGATTATGGATATATCTTTTGGTACCCGAATCTTTAGCTGGGCAAAGGCTTTTAAAGCCCCGATAGCCATCAGGTCATTGGCCGCAAAGAGTGCCGTAGGCAATTCATCTGAATTCTTTAACTGAGGCCAATGGTGTATTATTTTCTGATAAGCAGTATCCAAACGGAAATCGGCCACCAATTCTTTTTTCCAATTTATATGAGCCTCTTTTAGGGCAGAAAGATAACCTTTTTCTCTTTCCTGATTAGTTTTGGTTCCTTTTATTCCGGCTAAATACATTATCTTCTTGTGCCCCATTGTCAGCAAATATTTAACTGCAGAATAAGCCCCAGCAAAATTATTTACCTTAACGATGGGAGTCGTCATTCCATTTATCTCTCTATCAATAAGCACTATGTGCATCTTTTTAAGTAAGGATAACTCTTCTTCGGGAAACTCCTCCTCACGATAACCAGCTACTGTCAAAATTACTCCATCTACCCGTCGGGAATATAAAAGCTTTAAATAACGACCTTCCTTTTCCTGACTATCGTCTGAATTCACCACCAATACACTGTATCCATACTTTTCACAAACATCCTGAACCCCTCTTACCAAATTAGAAAAAAATATATTGGTTATATCCGGTATTATCAAACCTATATAATTTGTCCTTCTCCTGGGCATACTTGCTGCCATCATATTGGGAATATAAGCCAATTCTTTTACGGCATTTATAACCTTCTGGCGAGTATCTTCTGCCACTATTTCGGGGGTATTCATTACTCTTGATATTGTTGAAGGAGAAACCCCTGCTATTTTTGCTACATCATAAATGGTATTCTTTTTCTTCATTCCAATTTCTTCCAATCAATCTCAGATTTGTTCGGAAAAGATATTGCTGCCCCTTTCTTCTGGATAGAGTAAGAAGCAGTCAAGTTGGCTATCTTAATCGCTTGAGCTATATCTTCCTGCTGGAGCATTCCGTACAAAAAGCCGGCAATAAAGCAATCTCCGGCTCCGGTGGTATCTACCACCTGTTCTACCGGTACAGCTGGAAAAAGATTAAGTGTGCCCTTGTCTTCATATCCTGCTCCCTGTTTGCCTAATTTGACAATAACTTCTTTCACTCCCCGGGACTTAAGGATATGAATGGCTTTTAAAGTATTCCCGATATGAGTAAGTTCTTTTAGCTCTATTTCATTGGGAAGGAGGTAATCTACTAATTCCCAGATATCGTCATTGTTTATTTTTTTTGCCGGGGCAGGATCCATTACGGTCTTTAAGCCATGTTTTTTGGCAAATTTTAGGGCTAAAAGAATTGATTTCAAGGGGATTTCAAATTGGGTTAAAAACCAGGAGGCATCATCAAAGAATTTTTCATGCCGGATAATAAAATCTTCGTCAACTTCTCCATTAGCTCCGGGATAGATTACGATAGAATTCTGACCCTGGGCATTGACCCAGATAGAGGCAGAACCGGTAGAATTTTTTTGACTTTTGAAAACTCCGGTAATATCTACTCTACTTTCTTGCAGTGAGGAAAGGGGGAAATTACTGAGGGCATCTTTTCCTACTTTGCCTAACATCATGGTAGGAACATCTAATTTAGCCAGGGCGATAGCCTGATTAGCCCCCTTACCTCCTTGAAAGATACCGAAATCATTGCTAACGAGGGTTTCACCGGGTTGAGGGTAGCGAGAAACAAAGGAGACAAAATCTATATTGATACTTCCCAATACCAACACTTTTTCCATAATTTCTCCTGTTTATGAAATCGCTTTCTGATATCGATTTCATAATAGCATAATTTATTTTCTTTTGTCAAATAAAAATTGGATAAAAAATAGATTATCGACGAAAATCTTCACTCAATTAATGCAGATAAATTCTTTTCTTTGCGGTAAACATCTCTTGTAGAATTAAATGCAAAAAGCTATAGCTTCAATCTCTATCTTTGCATCCTTGGGAAGGCGGGATACTTCTACACAGCTGCGTGCCGGAAATTTTTCCTTAAAATATTCGTCATAAACTTTATTGACCCGGGCAAAAT